>JAIRYL010000214.1 GCA_031267775.1 Tannerellaceae bacterium | reverse complement strand
GGAAACGGAAGGCGGCGACGAGATTGAATATGTAGTGAAAGTTAAGTCTTCTCTCTTATCGTCTTCCGACACTGTGTACGACAATGCCGAAGCGTTAGATGTATCCGACGCCGATGTTGATAATCTGCTTAACGATCCGAACCATGAAATAAATACGGTAGACAATCTGTAACTGTTTCATCATACCATTATTCGGGATATCTTATTCTGATAAACAAAATAAACAAAGAGAATGAATGAAAGCCCCAGACGACTTCAGTAAAGCTTTACCTGCCGGCGCCACACTCCGGAACGGAACTTATCGCATCAAACAGGTTCTTGGAAGCGGAGGATTCGGCGTCACTTACCTCACAACCTGGATTCAAACGCAAAAAACAGGTCTTAAGGAAATTAAAACAGGCGAGGCTACTGTAGTCGTCAAAGAGTTCTATCATAAAATGTATTGTTTCCGAAACGCTCATTCCAATGAGATTGTCATCGCAAATGAAGAAAAACGGCGTGAATTTAATCGCCTCAAAAGAAAATTAATTTCGGAAGCCCGTATCATGAATACCTTTACGCATCCTAATATTGTGGAGGTATATGATGCGTTTGAAGAAAACAATACGGCGTATATTGTAATGGCCTATATCGACAGCACAGACTTAGACGCCCTGATCAGCCGGCAAGGACGGATCGAAACAGGCGATACGCTAAAATATATGATCGAAATAGCGAGCGCCCTGGAAACCGTTCATCAGCATAATATCCTTCATTTAGATATATCGCCAAGTAATATATTGATTGATAAAAATAACAGGGCGCTACTTATTGATTTCGGCATTTCACTAAGTTATGATGATGCGGGAGATGTAAAACTAACCAGTAAATTATTGACAGGCCGAAAACAAAGCTTTTCGCCTTTGGAACAATCATCTCTTGAGATTTTAGCAAAATTTGTTCCTTCCATTGATATGTATGCCTTAGGAGCTACCTTTTATAACTGCCTGACGGGTGAAGAACCGCCCGAAGCGTCTACATTAGCGTCTGGCTACACGCTCTTGAAAAAACCGTCTTCGTTCAGCAAAACGATTCCTCCCGCTTTGGATAAAATTGTATTTAAAGCCATGAGCCTGAACAGAAAAGAACGATATCAAACGGCTACTGAATTTCTTGCCGATTTAATACAGGAACAAAAATCGTACGCCAAAGCTTTACCGCTTGATAAAGAACAGGCGCAGGTTTTACCCGAAACTCAACTTATAAATCAGGATAGCGTAACAAAAAGACGTACAATCGTCCGGCCTCCCCGTAAAAACGACTTTCTCAAGGCGCCCTGGAAAATAATCGGGTGTATCTGTATTTTATCCGCAGTTGCCGGATATTGCATCCTTTCGCCCGGCGCCGAAAAAAAGGAGAGCGCCGAAATAAACGAAGTGAACGCAGAAAAAACAACTGCAATCGAACAACTGCCTGCATCTTCCCCGGAAACCGGAACCGTTACGCCCGCCCGCCGTCCGGCGGTTGATAAACTCAACCCCGCCCGGTATCTGGAACAAGCTACCACAAGCTACAATAATGGCGATTACGAAAAGGCTATACTCCTCTATGAAAATTACGTTTCCCTGTCGAAAACGGATAATCAATCCGCCCGAAACAGAATAGGATATGCAAAAAAATGCGACGCCTTATTGAAAGAAGCAAACGGGCTGTACGCTAATCGGGCATACAGGGAGGCAATAGCAATCTACAAAGAAATCCTGCTTATCAACGTGTCGGACGAGAATGCGAAAGAAAAAATAAGGCAATGCGAGAGAATGTTAACCCGGCCAGACGAATGAAAAACGGCAAAAACATCGTAACAACAGGCGTATCCGTCTTGCTGATTTGGCTGTGCAGCGGAGGAGCGATTGCAGGACAGGTTTCGTACGCCAACCGGAAATTAGCCTGGATCGGCAGCCGGTTGCCGGCTTCCTGTTTGCCGGAAAGAGATACGTGCTTTGTTTGTCCCTCCGCAATCGAGGGAAAAAGCATCCTTGTAAAATACGGGAAGCCGCACCAAATAACGCATGCAGGCATATCCTTATTCAGCGACAACGCCAAAATGAACATACACGAAACGGCATGTAACTTTCTGGAACGGTTCTTACTCGAATTAGCGCTGCTTCCGGACAAAAAATCCATACAGGCCAAACTGAAAGAATACAAAATAAATATCCGGCTCAATGGCGTGCCGTACGGAACAGAAGGCTTCAACGCCCTTATTCCGGCGCTTAACCGGATAGGCCTTGAAACGCCTTTCACGCTAAAGAAAGAACCCGCCTTGTTTACCGGTATCTGGCATATAGACGACGCCAACGCATTAACCGTTTCTTTCCCTGCCGAAAGAGAACTGATTACAGGATATAACAAACGGGAAGCCGACGAACAGGTACATGCCTCTCTCGCCGGTTACAGCCGCCAAAAGGAAACGTGCCGGTCTGATATACTTCCCGATTCCGGCGTCATTTTTGACTCGGAGGCTCTTATATATATGGAAAGGCAAAACTTTTTTATGGATAAAGCCATTCATAATCACGTTTACTACCGGCGGCAGAGCGATCATAAATACTATTTGCTAAACGATATCGATCAACCGGCAGAAACCATTTCCAACCTGCTGCTCGGGTATACCTCTTTTTGGAATCCGATGATAAGGCTCACGCATATCTATAATAATAGTCAATCCGTTATAAACATCCCGCTGGCCGATTTTATCTGTCTCTTCAAGCATGAATTCGAACCGTTTTGCAGCGTCCGGCAAGAGGGAGAGGAGAAAGACGCCCTGAAAATTACGCTAATCCTGCATCATAAAGAATTTAATTATATACACATGCTTTCTGCCGAAACATCCACCGGAAACATATTTGGAGAGAACGGCATAGACGCCGATTTCTATTCAACTATTTCCCAATATAATCTCGATAATAACAAATTCAATAAATAAATACAATGAGCACACGAAAATTTTGTTTGACCTTTGTTGTTTTTCTCTCGCTTGCCGCCCAGGCCGTTTGGGCGCAAGACGAAGGAATCGTCGTTTTAATTACAAACGACATGGAAGAAAATTCCTTGAAACAGAAGATGGAAGAAAATGCGTCGCGACTTCTAACGGCTTTCAACGAGGCGGTTAAAACCGGAAAAAAACCGAATATCCCCGGCGGCGTAATAACCGAGGAAACAAAAAAGAAACTGAAAGACCTTTGGAGTATGAGCGCCATGGCTTGCAAAGTTCCCGTAATACAGGAACAGTATCTCAAAACCTATGAAAAAGAGTATCAGATACGGAATATCCCCATGACTATGTACGCCGCAACTTCCGACAGTACCAAATACGAAGAAATTGCGCTGACCTTTGCGCCTAACGGCATGATAAACAATATTGAAATAACCCTGAAAAAGCATCAATACATGCATGTAGACTGGACGGCTGTTGCCGATACCGAACAGGAACAGCGCATTAAGGAATTTATAGACCGGTTCAGAGACGCCTATAATTGCAAAGACATAAAAACCCTTGACATTTTTTTTAGCAATGACGCTCTTATTGTAACCGGAAAAAGAATCACGCGAAAACCAAATTCGGATGGTACGCTGAAAGAAGCTCTTCCCGGAGAAAGGTTTGTTAAACAAGTGCAAACTAAAACTCAGTATCTCGCCAAAATGAAAAATATTTTCAAAAACAATGAGTATTTGAATATCGTATTTGATTCGGTAGAAATAGTAAAACATCCCAAGCTCGACCCGAAATATAAAGATATATACGGCGTAACCCTGAAACAATATTGGAACAGTTCTACATACAGCGATATCGGATATTTATTTTTATTGATAAACTGCTGTAGAAAAGATCAGATGGAAATAGTTGTAAGAACCTGGCAGGCGGAGAATGAGATAGATTCTTACGACGATATCTTTGGATTTAGTACGTTTAAAATAGAAGTTTTATAAAATAAGTATCATCGTATGAAAACAAAATTAATCTGTATTTTTTTATTCTTTTCTTTGTTAGCTTACAGTCAGAAAATTTTAATCTATCAGGAAGATATTTCCAAAGCCAAAATACTGACAGACGGAGACGAAAACACTACAACTGGAGAAGTAGAAATAGAGTGTAGCGCGTCCATACCGCTTACATTCGAATCTGAATTATTAGGAAAGCTAACGCCTTCAGCAGTTACGAATAATGGCGAAACTGTAAATTACAGGATCGCATTAAACAGAAGTCGTCATTTCGTAATGGATGAGCTTTTTATAACGAACCCTCAATACAGACGGCTAACCATTCCGCTCAACAGCCTGGAAAGGAAACAAAAAAAATACTTCCTGGTATATGATCCAAACCTGGAAAGAGATTTGTCTTGCTATTTATCTACCGTAGAAAAAGCTGATTTATCTTTCAAAACGGCTTTGTACGACCAGGCCAAAGAGGAGTATAAACAAGCAACCGAATGTTGGGATTACAAAAAAGATTCCCGTGTAGAAAAAATGATACAAAATATAGATTCAATCGCTTCCTATACTAAAGACGCCGAATCTGCCTATAATTTATCCGACTTCAGACGTGCCGGCGAACTTTACCAGAGGGCTTTTAATTTAAATCAGAATGATAAGGTGTTGGAAGACAAAAAGAATGACGCCATAAGGAGGTTTACCAATTTTTGCGCGGATTGTTACAATACCGCTGAAAGATACTTTGAAGAAAGAAACTACGACGAGGCGAAAGCGTATTATGAAAAGGTGGTTAAACAAAATTGTAATGGATCTGCCCAGTCCAATCTAAGGCTTAGTTACATAGATGGCCGTCTGACGCAGAGGTATCATTCGGTTAGTTATGAATTTGCCGGTAATACGCCCATTGGTTTTTCTACCGGTAATTATAAGGAATTTTACAAAGTGGGCGGCTATTTCTCGCTCAGGTTTAATTCTAAAATGTTTGAACTGATTCGCGACGAAGATAAATTAGTGGAAAAAGCCGAAGCAAATGTCTCTTTTGGCTGGACTGTCATGTTGTATAAACCGGTATGGCTGTTTTTTGGCCCTGGCTTTACGACTGTCAGCGAATATGTTTTAAACAATCCCGACGATTCCGACGATTCCGGTCAGGTGATCGATAATCTGCCGGTTGCAGCGTCATCTAATACGGACAACTTGAAACTCCAGTTCCGAAACGCCATTTCGCCCGAAATTGGTTTGCTGGGAAAAATACCCATTATGGGAAAAGACTGGATAACGCTCCGATATACGTTCCAATATCGTTTTGCCCTGAAAAAAGCGGACGAAAGTTATATCGGAAAAACCAAACACGTTTTCGGTATCGGCCTGTGTTTTTAAAAGTTAGGGAAAAGAGGCGCTAACGCCTCTTTTCCCGTATAAGTATCCGGCGTCCGGTTTATACAGTATAGTCTGCATCAGGAAATAAGTAACTTATCTTTGCTTTATAAACTAATAAATAGTACGTATATATGAAAACAACAATTAAATTAACATGCATTATTATCGGAACATTTCTGTTTGTTGGATCATTAGTAGCTCAAAATCAAACAAAAGAAAGGAAATACGCTCGTCTTGTTTATATGGATAGCCTATTGGAAATCAACCAGAATTTCTTCATTCTGTACAATGAAATTTATGAAGCCAACATCAATAAACTCGACAAACCCAAAAATCGTTCCAAATGGGATACTGTCAATACAAAAATCATCCATTATCTTTTAAACCCCAATGTAATTGTCAGGTATAATGAGGCCGGACAGATATCTTTTAGCCCGCAAGAACTGATAGACCTTGACGGCGTGTATAAAAACAAGAAAAAACAAGAAAAAGAAGATAATGAAAAAGCGGCAAAAATCTACGCTACAATCCTGCCGACAACAATCAGTACGTATGTAAAGCGAGAAACGGAACGGACAAATATAAAATAACAACAGCCATGAATAACGTTTAAAATCATCCATCGTAATTAAAATAAAAACAATCATGAAAACAACAGAAGATTCCAATGAAAACAGCGTTCAAAACAATCATGCAGGCGATACGAATCCTGAACAAAAAAAAGGAGCCGACGGCTTGAAAATAGCAGGCGCCGTTATAACAGGAGGTATTATCGGAGCAGGAAGCGTGCATGCAGCCAATCAGCAATCGCAACAGGATACGCCGGATGAATCCGAACCGGATACAACGATCGGTCAAACGGCTTCCGAAACGGTATTTAAAGAGAAAATCCAGGAAATGCCAATAACTAAAACGCCGGAAAAAATAATTGTCGTCAAAGCAGGAGAGCCTGTAAAAGAATCTGCAACAGAGGAATTTACTTCAGAGTCTGCAACTGAAGAATTTACAAAAGAATCTGCAAAAGAAGAATCTGCCGTAAAAGAATATGCAACGGAAGAACCGATAAAAGAATCGCTAACAGAACGCCCGCTTGAAGAACAACCCATAGACGAACCTCCGGCAAATGAAGCGTCCGCTACAGAATCTATCGTAGAAGATACCCCGACGGAAGAACCGATTGATAGCGGCGACCCGCTTGACAAACCTGAACCGGATGACGTACCTCTTTCCACAGAACAAACGCACGATACATTCGATATGGATGACAGTACTGTCGAATGGGTAACGGTTAATCAGGAACATCCCGGCATTGATGTTGAAACGCCGCAGGGAACGGATCTTTTCTGAAAATAAAGATAAAACTTACCGTTTCAAAGGATACGAACGGTAAGTTTTAGTCTAAAAAAATAACTGTTTTTACATCATTATCCATATCATCATGACAGATAAATACAAACGTACCATCGGAAGAGCGGAAAGTAATACGATACAGGTTAATTATGAAGATGTAAGCGAACATCACGCCATCGTTTATGTGGAAGGAAGAGAGTTGATTATTGAAGACTTAAATTCAACCAATGGAACGTTTGTCAACGGGTTTCGCATAAAAAAGGTTGCTTTAAAACCGGAAGATAAAGTTTCTATAGTAAAACATCCTTTCGACGTTATACCCATCTTTAAAAAACTAATGCTTGAACCTGAATTTAACGATTACAGCAGCGAATTTAATAGTCTGAAAAAAGTTTACGACGATTACCAAACGGAAAAAGACAGGATTGTTAAAGAAGGCCAACGCAAGCTTAGCCTGAAAAAATTCATGATCATGAGCCTTCCCGTCATCGTATTTGTATCTTTATATGCGTTCTTTTCAGGCGACGGATCAAGAGGCGTTTTCTTTTTTCCTGTCTACATCGCTCTCAACTCTTTATTGCAAGCTACGGCGATGTTTCTTACAACAGACAAAAAACGCGACGAAAAACTGAAACAGGCAAAAATCAATTTTAATAAAAAATATAAATGCCCCCGTTGCAAAACGTATCAGCTAAGCAAAGAATGGGAGTTACACCGCGACGATAAACAATGTCCGAACTGTAAAGCTGTATGGGCTAAAGAATATATTCCGGAATTTTAAATGGATGCTATATGTATAATAAACTATTGGGAGAACTTAAAGTTATAAACAAAGAAAATCGGGAAATTGCCTGCATAAACCTGTATGCAGGCGAAAATAAAATAGGAAGAAGCAGCAAAGATAAAACCGGAGAACTGATAGTATCGGACGACGCTTTCCTGAGCCGGGAACATTTTATGATCATTGTAACGGAAGATGAAAAAAAGAGAATACGTTTTTACTTGCAGGATAATAATTCAAGAAACGGCACATTTCTAAAAGACAATAAAAAAAATATCCGGAAAAAATTAAATATACACGATTATTTGGAACTTTCGGATAACGACGTCATACTTGGCGGAGAAACCTGTTTTATCATTAAAAAAAACAGCGAAGACAGTGAATTTACAGACATAGAAAGAAATACCAAAATAAGCGGATAAATCCTTGTCGTCATACGCAACAAAATAAAAACATATATTTTCAAGCTATCTTCTGCCTAAAGCGTTCAATCTATCCGGATGATTTAAAATTCATTGAAAAATGACGCGCTTAGCGAACGCGCAAAGAACTTTTTTGCGCGTATTATCATGCCGGCGCGATTATCCGGCGCGCGTATGTTTTTTGCCTATTTATTGATAAAAACAGATATCCAAAAAAAATTATTGGATAGAATGACTGAATATTCAAAAAAGATAACATTAGAAACGATGCATCAATCAATCTAATGTCAGATTAAATTCATCTCTTAGCTTATCCAATACAGGGTTCATATCCATCAAATGTTCATATTTCTCTGTTGATGTATAAGCTAATTTTTTTTCGTTTGTTTCAGAAATACGAATCCGCATTTGAATATGACTGTTTTTCAGGTTGGTGCGTAAGAAAGGCAATAGATTTATACTGTCATTTAATAACTCCTCCTGTTGACCAGGATTGTGTACTGCCACCTCAAAATTATAATTCTCCTGTAATACAGGTTTACAGTTTACCATTGCACCCTTTAAATAAGCGTTCTTCTCTATTTTTTGTGCATACTCGTCCCAGCATCCTGTTAATTCAGATTGTTCAAAATCAGCAGATTCTTCATTTGCTGTTGATGTATGCCGTATTTGTTTTTCAGGATCCTTCTCTATGGCTTTCTTAATCGACGTCGATACGGGCGCCTGAGACGCTTTTTTCTTTGGAGGAACCTGATTAACAGATTGTGTTACAGAAATATTTGCAGCATGAGGCATTTGCGCAGTCTCCGCTTTAGACGAGGATATAGCCGATGCGGCAGCGGCAGGCGAAGATTGACCTGCAGGTTCAATCAGGAGTTTTTTTTTACCATCTTCCGGTTGAAGTTGGTTTATCTGACATAATTGAATTAGCGTTAACTCCATTAATAAACGTTTGTTGCGGCTTATGCGATAATTTAAATCACATCCGTTTGCCAATTCGATAGCTTTAAATAAAAACAAGTCGGAACAAAGCTTCGCTGTTTCTTTATAACGTTCACGGATAGAAGCTCCTACTTCAAACAGAACAAGCGTTGCTTGATCCTTGCAAACCAATAAATCACGAAAATGCGAAGCTAATCCCGTAATAATATTTTGGCCGTCGAAGCCCTTACTAAATATCTCATTCAGCGTAAGGACAGCCGAACGGACATTGCTCGACAATATAGCGTCGGTCAATCTGAAATAATACTCATAATCAAGTACATTCAGGCTATCTATAACTGCCTGATAAGTAATATTCCCATTTGTAAAGCTCGCCATTTGGTCAAATATAGATAAAGCGTCGCGCATTCCGCCGTCAGCCTTCTGGGCAATTACATTTAAAGCTTCCGGTTCAGCCGTAACGCCTTCCTGCGATGATACATAGTCCAGATGTTCCACCATATCAGCTATCGAAATACGGGAAAAATCATATATCTGGCAACGAGATAAGATTGTTGGTAATACTTTATGCTTCTCTGTAGTAGCCAATATGAATAAAGCGTGACGAGGAGGTTCTTCCAACGTTTTAAGAAAAGCGTTAAACGCCTGAGACGTCAACATGTGAACCTCGTCAATAATAAATACCTTATATTTGCCTAACGCCGGAGGTATGCGCACCTGATCAATCAAAGAACGGATATCATCGACAGAGTTGTTGGATGCAGCATCCAATTCATGAATATTATAAGATCGCTGTTCATTGAAAGCCCGGCAAGACTCGCATTCATTACACGCCTCGCCATCAGGGGCAGGAGTAAGGCAATTAATGGTTTTAGCAAAAATACGCGCACACGACGTTTTCCCTACTCCACGAGGGCCGCAAAACAGATAAGCATGAGCCAGTTTATGATTTGCTATTGCATTCTTTAGAGTAGTAGTAAGCGATTTTTGCCCTACGACGCTACGGAAAGTAGAAGGCCGATATTTTCTTGCAGATACTATATAGTTATCCATTGATCCTTTTTTATTCTAATCACACAAAGATATACAAAATAATTCATTTATCTTTGCAAATAATAATTGATACGATGTCATTTCCGAAAGACTTTTATAACAAATATCTGTCCAAAGTAAACGCTTACGTACTGGTTATCATTGGATTTGCAGCTCTGACATTTACGGCGGGCGATAGTAATTTATATAAACGTTATACCTATGACGAGAAAATCAAGGGGTTGGAAAAAGAAATAAAATACTATCAAGACGAAATAGAAACAAATAAAAAGAAATTGAACGATCTTCGTACCGACAAAGAAGGATTAGAGCGGTTTGCCCGTGAAGAATATTATATGAAAAAACCAAACGAAGACGTATTTATTATCAGAAAAAAATAAACATGAATCAACAAACACGTACTTTAATCTTTAATTTCTCCGCATTATTGG
Source organism: Tannerellaceae bacterium (assembly GCA_031267775.1). Taxonomy (GTDB): domain Bacteria; phylum Bacteroidota; class Bacteroidia; order Bacteroidales; family Tannerellaceae; genus DFXE01. The sequence continues at coordinate 6,941 of JAIRYL010000214.1, read as the reverse complement.
TTTTATTCGGCGCTGCATTGTTTCTCGCAAAACTTTTCTTTGTTCCTTATCTATTTGCCGTTGGATCTGCCGGTATAGCGATCTGCCATTTAACAACCCCGACAAAAAATATGAATTACCGAAGAAGACGTCTGCAAATATTCAATGTAATAGCCGGCCTTCTTTTAACTGTCGCCTCATCATTCATGTTCATGAATCGGAATGAATGGATACTATGTACTACCATTGCCGCTTTGCTACTGCTCTATACGTCTTTTGTTACGCCAAAAGAAAAATAGCGAACGCTATACTCTTAATCACTATACTCTTAATCGATCGCTTCGTTCAATTTATTTTGCAAATCTTCACCGCTAATATTAGTTGCAATAATAACGCCGTCGGGATTAAGTAACACATTTGCCGGTATGCCGCGCACGCCGTATAAAGCGGGTATTTCAGAATCCCAATATTTCAGGTCGGACAAATGCGTCCAGGTAAGATGATCGTCATGAATAGCTTTCAACCACTGGTTTCTATCTCTATCTAACGAGATACCAAGTACTGTAAAGCCTTTATCTTTATATTCATGAAATGCTTTAACCACATTTGGATTTTCTTTCCGGCATGGCGGACACCAAGCCGCCCAAAAGTCTATAAGAACAAATTTCCCGCGAAATTCAGAAAGCGAAACAGATACGCCCGCCGTATCCGGTAAGGAAAATTCCGGCGCAACCTTACCTGCCTGAACATTTTCTAATTGCTGAATGATCTTATCTAAATCTGCTACGTAAGGACAAGAAGTTGAAAGCTTATTTCGAGTTGTTTTTAATTCTTCCAGCGACAATTGATACGTAAAATAGCGATATAAATAAAAAGCGGCAACCGGAGAATCCGGATATTTCGTTACCAAACTATCGATATTATAACTGCTATCCTGTATCCGGGCTGCATTCCCTAAAAACAGTTCGTTAGCCGGAGAGCCTTTTATTTGAATGTTACCCCCCGCTTCATCTAAAACGACAGACATTCTTGTATTTTCAAGAAAGAATTGAGCCGGATAGTTCATATTTTCCGTAGCAATACCATATAATAGAGGCGTTTCTACTTTGCCTGCAAACGTAAATTTGCCATTTTTCATATCTGCCGAATCCATATCAAAAAACATTTTATTTCTAAAATATTTTAAATATACCTTTCCTTCCGATACTCCCTCTACTTCTCCATTTATTATATATCCTTTCTGTTCTTGCCGACAACCGACAAATAAGAAGCTTATTAACGCAATCGCCCAAAGTTGTTTCATAAGATAAAAAATTATCAATAGACAAATTTACAAAACAAAAACGAAAAACAAAACAAAAGTGGTTCTAATATATGTACGGTATGAGTCGTTTCGTTTTAGCCATATACGCCCTGTACTGTTCGCCAAAGCGTGCGGTCATCAGGCGTTCTTCGTCGGGGATGCGGATAATCAGCAGGATTGCCAGACCGATTGAAAGAGTCGCGGCATAAAACCAGTTGGCGGTAATCAATACGAACGAAATTGTCCATAGCATCATATCGGAATACATCGGGTGGCGCGTATGGCGGTATGCGCCCGATACGATGAGCGTATGTTCGCGGCGCGTTTCGAGAAATGGACTCCAATTGTCGCCCAACGTTTTGTGTATGCGGTAAAACCACCACATACTGTAAGCGCCGACAACGACGCCTGCTATCCGCACGACGCCTGGTAAATGGAACTGTCCAAAAGCCAACCATGGCGTGAACAGCCACAACAAGCCGGGAACAGCCATTGTCAGCGTCATCATTTGCGTAAGCCGTTTTTCGCGCAGCGGTTTGATTTCATGTTCTTTCGTATGATGCAGCCGGTATCGCTTCATATAATACAGGCGTATAAAGTTCATGGCAAGAACTAATACGGCGAATAAAATTTTGTAAATCATATAGTTCTATTTTATTTGTTTCTCAATCATTTTTGAACGATTCAATCACGTTGCCGTTACAACGCAGTCGATGAGGTTGCTTGCGTGTGCAAAGAAAAAATATTCATGCGTCCGGCTATAAAGTTCCCGTTTTTCCCCAATATATGCAATCCCTATTTTTGAGTAATTTACGTATTCTTACTCCCCATTCGTAGCGATCGCCTTATATAATTTTCTCTTTTTCCCCATAAGGACATGTATTCAAGCCTCCGGGTTGAGGGAGGAGAGGAGGTATTCGGCTATCCCCCAATCGCTACGCTTCATTGGGGGTTATTTATATTCAGACCTGCGGTCTGCGAGGCTGTATTTATTTTACATGGAAATTTGCTAAACACAAGGCTTTACTGGCGACCCGGTATTTTAGCTATTATACTTTACGACGTCAAAAATTTTCAATACCAGTTGCGATTGTTTTTTCCAAACCTTTGGTTTCATTTGATAGTTAACGCTCTTTTCTCCCGTCAACGAGATAATAAACGAATTATCTTCCTGAAACAGTTTCGCCAAAAGTTCATAAGGCAATGTTACTGACGCGCGTTGACGCCAATAATTTTTCTCGGGTTGAATAAAATATGTAATCGCTTTTCCTTCAAACAAAACATCCTTTTTGTCTGTTAAAAGCTTTACAAAGTCTATTTTGAATACATTATGCGTGTAATATGTAAATGTAAACGACGCCGAATCTTTACCTGCCAGGTAAGTAATATCGTACGCCAACTTATTTAAAGCTTCATCATTGCCGCTTTCAAATACTTTTTGCGGATGGATAAAATAAACGTTGCCTCCTTCCTGAGGATAAAAGGAATATTGACGATGTATTTTTTGAGTATTCCCAACAAATGAGACGGTCGTCAGTAGAATAAGCAACACATATTTGTTCATGTCAACTATACAAATTTGTTCGATCTGGTAAAGATAAGGAGGCGTCTGGAAATAAATTATACAAATTTATTTCCAGACGCCTCCTTATGAAAAAATCGAGGCTTTGCCTGTTATAACAAAACCCCGATTTATAAATTACCGGTCCATTCATTTTATTCTCCGTAAACGATTGTTTCGTATGTGGAATAAAGACCAAAAATAGTAAAGCTGCGTTCGTCAACATGACTTATTTTTGTAATACCTGCATTCTTTGCAGCCGTTTGATAACTGGCGTCGCCTGTTGCGATCAATCCCAAAAAAGCTGTTGCGGTAGATATTCCAACTTTTGTAGCCAATTTATTACTTGTAACAGCCTTGCCGGATACTACATCTGTATAAAGAAGTCCTATTACCGGAGATTTCGTTACGCCACAACTACACAAAAAGGCTCCTGCCGCTAAGCAAAATAATATCTTTTTCATTGTCAATAAAATTAATCCCTGTCTCCCTCTCCTGACAAGGAGATTAGTTCTTCATCTGGTTTGAGAAGGTAAACCCTTTTCTCTTTGCATTGCATTGCAAATTTATATAAATTTAAAATATATAGCGTTATTATTTGATACTGTTTTTTAAACTGTTTAAAAAAAACGAGTAACTGTTCAGGCCGCAGGCAAGGGATTCGGGACTGCCGTTTTTTTAGATATTTCCCACTACTTTGTTTTTCGGCACAGTTGCTACAAACTCTTTTAAATAGAAAGGTTCAAAGTAAGCTACGTCTTCAAACATCTTATTTACAAACCTTTCATTAGCTAACGCCGCCATATTGCCGGCAAGCGGATCAATATGATCGATAAAGATTGCATTTGGCGAGGTTATGATCTTTTTACATTTCATTGCTCCATTGCCAAAAAAACAAACGCTATTCTTTTCCAAAAACGAGGAATATGTATCGGTTGTCACCGCGTCGGCTGAAGTAAAACGAATTATATTCAGCTTATTGTCATATATTGCCGCATAAACTTCCATTCTTCGGGCGTCTAACATCGGGCAGTAAAGCATGTCGGCGGGCCATTTGTTTTCTTCGATTATGCCGTATGCCATTATAGCTAATGTTGGAACGGCAAGTAAGGGGATATTATATCCGAAACATAATCCTTTAGCCATGGATACGCCTATCCGCAAGCCGGTATACGAACCAGGGCCGCTACTTACAGCCACAGCGTCCGGCATGATCCCTTCTTTTTTTGCCCGGGCTAACGCTTCTTCAACAAAAACGCCTAACAACGCGGCATGAGAAGGGCCTTCAAAAGATACTTTTTCAAAACCGATTTTGCCATCGACAGATAGCGCTACGGAGCAAACAGAAGTTGATGTTTCAATATTTAAGATAGACGACATATCATTACCTTGTTGTAAACTGCAAAAGTACATTTTTACAATAGACTTCAATCATAGTTGAAATAAAAAAGTACCTTTGCGTAAATTTAGAAAATATGATACAATCCATGACTGGTTTTGGCAAAGTAACCGTTAAACTGCCAACCAAAAAAGTTACCGTAGAAATAAAAGCGTTAAATAGTAAACAGCTCGATATCTCTACGCGCGTACCGTCTGTTTATAAAGAAAAAGAGATGGAAATACGCAGCCATTTACTCAAATCGCTGGAACATGGCAAAATTGAATGTTTCATTCAAGTTGAAAACATAGGGAAGGATGCTGCTACGCAAATAAACGCTCTTATTGTAGAAAATTATTTTATGCAAATCAAACAGATTGCAGACAAACTGAATATAGCCGTCCCAACAGATTGGTTTGCCGTTTTGTTGCGTTTACCCGAAGCGCTCAAGTCTGAAGTAGTGGAAATAGACGAAAGCGAATGGGAAGCGTTATGGCAAATTATCGATAAAGCAATATCTCAATTGATAGACTTCCGTATCCAGGAGGGAGCTATGTTGCAAAAATTATTCATTGCAAAAATAAATAATATATCCCAACTCCTTACGGAAGTTGAAAAATATGAGGGAGAACGACTTGAAAAGATCAAAGCCCGCATTTTAGATAATTTAGAAAAAATTGCATCGACTGATTATGATAAAAACCGTTTTGAACAAGAAATGATTTATCACATCGAAAAATTGGATGTAAACGAAGAAAAAAGCCGTTTGACGAATCATTTAAACTATTTCATCGATACGATGAAAGAAGGACAGGGGCAAGGAAAGAAACTTGGTTTTATCGCGCAGGAAATCGGACGCGAGATAAACACGCTCGGTTCAAAAAGCAATCATGCAGAAATGCAGCAGATCGTCGTTTGCATGAAAGACGAACTTGAACAAATTAAAGAACAGGTACTAAACGTATTATAAGGATCGATCAGTCAAATGTCTGGAAAGTTAATTTTATTTTCTGCTCCTTCCGGTTCCGGGAAATCTACAATTATCAATTATTTATTAAAACAAGATCTTCGCCTGCGTTTTTCTATTTCAGCTACCAGCCGTCTTCCGCGCGGCGAAGAGCGGCATGGCGTAGAGTATTATTTTCTTTCGCCCGACGAGTTTCGCAAACGCATCGAAAAGGGCGATTTTCTGGAATATGAAGAAGTTTATGCCGAAACGTTTTACGGAACGCTGAAAGAGGAAGTAGAACGTATATTGGAAGGAGGAGACAACGTTCTTTTTGATGTAGACGTGGCAGGCGGATGTAACATAAAAGAATATTATGGAAGCCGGGCGCTTTCCATATTCATCCAGCCCCCTTCTATTGACGAACTGTGTAAACGGTTAACAAAAAGAGGTACGGATGCACCCGAAGTAATTGAAAGCCGGATTGCGAAAGCCGAATATGAAATGAGTTTTGCTCGTCGTTTTGACGTAGTTATCGTAAATGATGATTTATTACAGGCTCAAAAGGAAGCGCTTCGCGTTGTAAAAGATTTTCTGACGCAATGAAAAAAACGGGTATCTTCTCCGGCTCCTTCAATCCTGTCCACATCGGGCATCTGGCGCTGGCGAATTGGCTATGCGAGTACGAATCGCTGGACGAAATATGGTTTCTTGTCACGCCTCAAAATCCTTCCAAAAAGAACCTCGCGCTATTAGACGACAGGATACGCTACCAGATGGTGGAAAAAGCTATCGGCGATTATCCCAAATTCAAAGCGAGCGATTTTGAATTTTCCTTACCTAAACCGTCTTACACGATAAACACATTAACGGCGCTCTCCCAGCAATATCCCGGGCGTCTTTTTCATTTGATCATGGGAGCCGATAATTGGTCGATAATCGAACAATGGAAAGATTATGAAACAATTCTCCATCATTTTCCTGTAATAGTATATCCGCGCCTGGGGTACGAAGCGATCATTCCGGATAAATATCCTTTCATCCGGCTGGCGGCGGCTCCTGTTATAGAAATATCTTCCTCTTTTATACGCCGGTCGTACCGGGAAGGCAAAGACATACGCTTCTTCGTACCGGAGCATATCCGTAACTATATAGAGGAAAATGATCTATATTAATCCGCAGTGTGCGCTACAACAGGGCAACCCTTAAGTTTGTGATCAAAAAAAGATCGGGGTTAGAGTTTTTACTTTTGTTGTATGAAAGGAAAGATTTAACCGGCAGACAGAGGTAAACCATAGGGCAAACGAGACGGTTCTAAGTCTATGATGCGAATCTGACCTCTGTCGGCCAAGCTGAGGATACTGAATAGAATGTCAGGTTAAAAACCTGTTTAAAGATCTTTTATTGATCACAAACTTAAGGGTTGCCCTAAAAACCTGAGTTCGACATAATTAATTAATGTAATGATATGGTTATAAGCTGCTTGAATGAATAGATACAAAAGTTAGGCCCGGATTTTCTCCAGGTCAAACCTGTTTTGTACGATTGATTTATAATGTGCTGATTAACAGAACAGTTCCAATTGTCCGGTCGGCAGGGAACGTTCAAACTTTATGGCAGGTTTTTTCTCGAAAAAACTGTATGCAGCCAGTCCGGCAAACAGGTTTATCAGGAAATTTGCCGGACTGCGACGACGGGAATGTTCTGTTTCGCAACTATTTTTCAGTTCGTCGTTAATGGTTTCAATAACAGAACGTTTTCTCAGAAGTATTTT
>JAIRYL010000164.1 GCA_031267775.1 Tannerellaceae bacterium | reverse complement strand
ATCCACATATCCGGCATAGACAATAAACTCAACAGGAACTGGTCTGGATTAAGGCTACCGAATGTATCCGACTTATGTATTTTGCGGAGTACCTCAGACGAAAAGGTATTAACAGGCGTCATTCTTCCCGAATAGGATTGCATAGGCAAGGCGCCGAATTTAGCGGCATGTTCAATATCTACAGAAAATTCCTGAACAGCGCTTGACATGGTTACTCTGTCAGGAGTGGCATATAATTGAGAAGTCGACATTACAAGTAAGGCTACGGCAAGCGTTTTGGCCGAAGTCCTTATTTCTTTCAATTGTTTGCTTAATTGGCGGAAACGAGAATTTTTCCCGATAATGGTTAATACCAAACCGGCTGTCAGCAGTAAATATCCTGCATACGTTACATTTCGTCCCGCTACATCTTTATTTACCGATAATATGGTACCCATTTCATCTCTGTCATAAGAAGCCTGGAAAAAACGGTATCCTTTTACGTCTAATACATTATTCATAAAGATACGGGCCTCTTGCGTATTTCCGTCTGCATAAACTAACACCTTGCTTTCGTAAGAAGACGGACTGGAAGAACCTGGATAGCGCGTAAGCGTAAATTCCACTAATTCTACACGGAAAGGTAACGTATGATGATACGTCCCTTTAGATGTTTCAATAACAATCCGGTTACTACTCTCCCCTTCCCGTAAGTGCAAAACGCCTTCTTTCCCGAAAAGATGCGAGATAAACGCGCCCAACAGAATAATGATAAATGCAAAATGCACGAAGATAAATCCCCATTTTTCCTTCTTCAATAATTGATGTTTGACAAGCGCAGCAACAAAGTTTACAACTAATAAAAACTGCAATAGAAAAAACAGCGGCGAATAATAAACGATCATTTTAGCCGCTTCCGTACCAAAATACTTTTCAAGAAGAGTAGCGATAGCCAATCCGATGGCGTAAATAATTAATAAAATGACAGTCGTTATGTAAGACGAAGCTATTCTTCCTATTGATGTTTTCATGGTATGTTAATCTTCAATTATTACTCTAAATCCTACGTTATGAACGCGTTGCCAAGGATAATAGGCCTTGCGGGCATAAGCTGTCGCATATTTTGGACGGTCAATATACGAACCTCCGCGCACAACTTTGTATTCTGAAGATGTTTTAGCTTTTTCTGAATATGGATATGGCCGGTAATCCGAACGTGTCCACTCGGCAATATTACCGTGCATACTGTACAAACCAAACGGATTAGACTGATACTTCTTTGAGTCTGTTTGAATCATATAGCCATCGTCCACACTTTCTTCTTTAGGCAAGAAACTGTAGTATGGATACCAGGAGTTGTTTTTCCCCATTGGTTGTGGGTTAACTCCGATTACGGCCATATTAGTAAGTTGAACGTCTGCCATATTTTCAAACTTACTGAAATCGCTATTTAGATTGCCAAACCAAAAATCGTTTCCGCTCCCTGCACGGCATGCCCATTCCCATTGCGCTTCGGTTGGCAAAGTCATTTTCAATCCTGTCATTTCGCTTAACTTCAAGCAATATGCTATTGCATCTTCATAACTTACGCGTATGACCGGCTGTCCGGGCAAATTAGCAGGATATCCGGGCGTTGTATGATCTTTCCAATGCTGATCTACAAAACGACTGTCATGACCGGGGAAAACAACATTGTATTGCTCATTGGTAACCTCTATTTCAGCCATCCAAAAAGATTTGTCTATTTTTACTTTGGAAGCAGGTTTATTATCTTCAGCTCCATTGTGACTACCCATTATAAATTGTCCGGCAGGTATTTTGGCAAATCTCATTACCACGCCTGGAGCTATATCTACTTCTTTATGCGTCCCTCTTTCTTCGGCTTGTAAAGACTTGGCTGATTCTGCTACAAATGGCCATCCTGCTATTTTTACATATTTCTCCTTCCCGGCCGGGTTCTTCGCAGGACGCTCAGGGGTTATGGGTTCTTGTTCTTTCAGGTAAGCTGCATAATCGGTTATTTCTTTTTTCCAGTCTACCCCGGCGCCACATCCGTATTTATCTGTTAATTCAATCCGACGTGCAATCTGGTCATACCCTTTGTATGGGAAACCGTCATACTTACTGGCAAGGAAATATCCTTTATCCGGCACATTATAATCTATCCAGTTATATAAGACCCTCCATTCTTTATCCGTAAGCTGAACATTATGATGCCCGGTCTTTAATAAACGAACTAATTCGCTGGTATTCGGATGATATTCATAAGGCTGGAGAACAATCATATCAGCCTCCGGCCCCTGTCGATGCGTGTAAGGATGTAATTTAAGATAGGCTGTGCCATATCCCCGCTTATCTTTTCCACCTCCTCTAAGGTCGAACGCTTTTCCTTCTCCGGTATGGCAGGCAATACAGGCACGGTCGAGAACAGGTTGCACTTCCAAATCGAATGTAAACGAACGTACGCCTCCTTCAGGAGACGATAGTGGAACAGGAGGTTTTTGTGAAGCAATCACCCGTTTGGGTATCGGTATTTGATTCTGGTCTTCATGGCAGCCTACACAAGAAACGATCTCGCCCGGCATACCCGTAAACCAACTTCTCATCCATTGAACGGCGGCGCCGTCTTTATCCAGCGGCTGGATAGATACGGGCGTATTGGCCGGTATTTTAAAGATAACGGAACCATCTTCTTCTACCGGAACTGTTCCCAACAACCGCTTAATATCCCAACCGCTCTGGATACCTTGCGCATAATGATCGGATTCGGTATGAAGATACGCATATTCATATCCATGAACCCGCAACTCTTTGACCGTTCCGCGAGGAACATTACGCAACCCTTCTCCCTCATATATATCTTGAATAAAGACAGTCGCTTCTTTTTCGTCCAATTTTACCCGGTCGGGGATAGCGGGAGGCGTTTTTACTCCGGCAACCGCTATGGGACTGATAAATCCGTAACCTTCTTCTTTCACCAGACAAGTTACATTATCAAAAACATCAACCAGATAAAGTCCCCATAAATCATCCTGATTTAATTTAGCAGAAACAAGATAGTAACTGTCATTTAAAGGAGCAGGTTTTACAAACTGAGGCCATACGTCATTCACTAATTCATCTTTAATCAACGGAATAACCGGGCGGTTACGATGAGGTATTTCCTGTATGATCCCTTCTATCCCTTTACGGGCTTTGGTTGGATCAAATATCATTAAACGACCGGAACGGGCTATTCCGTGGTGTCCGGAAATAACGCCGACAAATGCCGACGAATGGCCTGGTACCGGCTGTACGTCGAATGTACTGTTGGGAAACATCGCGCCGCTTCCAAACAAAGCCCGGTTATCCGTCCCATCCGGATTCATATGCATTACGATGCGGGAGAAATAATGCGTTAAATCTGTATATTCCCAACGCACATACATTATGCGTCCGTTATGCATAATAACCGGATTCCAGTTGGCGTCCTGGTCGAATGTTAACCGGCGCATGTTTTTATCTTTGGGATCATACAACACCATATTTCCTACCGGGTCGCTTCCACTTACGCAAGGCACACCCTGATAACCGATGTTACTGTTTGCAATGATACGTCCGTCCGGCAACCAGGTTCCATCGTAAAATTCCAGTTCCGGCTCAACCGTTTCGACTAAAGGTTTAAAACCCGTTCCATCCAGCTTTACTTCAAATACATTCCAGCGTTTGTCCGGCATTAATGAGGTAAACATAACCTTATCTGCATTCCAGTGAAGTTTTAAATCGGCTACCGATGCATTTGCCTGAGGTTTATATACGGAACGCGTATTAACGGCTTCCCGCAGGTTGGACAATTCAATAATATCCGCATCAAAACCGTCTCGCCTGGCAGACTGCTGGTTACTCCAGTTATTTGACTGCGTTCCCAATCCCGGCGTCATGGCCTTACGCGCATTCGTACCAAGATGAAAACGGACTGCAACGATCTTGTCTATATCCAAAAGCGGGTTAGCCAATAAGATTGAACGTTTGCCGGCTAAAGCTATTTCGGCTTTTGCCAAAGCCTCTTCCCTGTATGTATAGATATCGTGGAAGCCTTCCTTTACTTGCAATTCCAATACGTCCATTATCTTCTGATATTTGCCTGTATCGAAACCTTTCATCTTTTTCATATCGGTAAAAGCCAAACGGATAGCGTCTATATTAAACCATTCCAAATCAGTTTGCAAATTACGGACTCGCTTGGCTTTTTCTAATAAATCGGATAAGGCTTTCTGTTTTTTCACCTCGTTCTTCTCTGTTTCTACCTGTTCCAGGGCATAAATAAAATAAGTAGTATCTTTCAAAGTAGAAATTACTTCCTTAATGATTTCCGGTTTTATCGCTGCATCATCATCTCCCGCAGCCCCGAAAGGAGCAGACGGTAACGAAAACGAAAACGAAAACGGGAATATTAATAATGCTATAAATAACACATACTTTCTCATAAGTACATTGATTTGGGCGGTAAAAGCGAGATTATAACTTAGCTTTCGGATTCGTAAAACGTAATCCGGCGCCATCATGATAACAGGCCCATTCGTCTACAATAGCGCCTTCAGGCCCTGCCATCAGGAAATGGAATGTTTCTTCTTTCTTCAAATGAACAATTTCCCCTACATGCTGTATTACAAAACTCTTGCTCTTGACAGCGCCGTGAGAAGCCGGTATTGCAGGAGCGCCGGGCGTTTCATCCCCTATTTCCGAGAAATTATAACACCAGCCTTTCGTTACCATCCATGATTCAAATTTAGCGGGAAACGCTGTTTTTACATGTGCGTGCTCTGGTATCATTTGTCCGGGAAGCAGATAAATCGCATGCGCAAAATAGCCATGATCTTTATCATTCACCCAAAACACGCCTCCCATACCTACATTCTCGAAATCGCCAACGCCAAATTCAGCTACCCAGAAGTTTTCTTCCAGGAATGGAGTAAACGGAATATCATAAAACTCAAACATGTCTTTGTATGCCTGAACAGCTACTTTCTCATTAAACTTACCATCTGTGTAAAAGTCTGCATTTGTGTACTTCTTTGAATACTTCATTTCTTTCTTATTATTTTGATTTGTTACCTCTGCCGCATCGCCAGACGACGATTTCACTGTACAGGCTATAACTGAAGATAATGATACCAACAGTATCCATGTTCTGATGTAAGATAGTTTTTTCATGCTCTATTGTTTTTATGTTACTAATTAAGTTGTTTTTAATCTATCGCAATCCCTTCTATTTCTATTAATAATTCATCCCGGCATACGTCGGCATACATGTATGATATAGGAATATGCAGGTTATATTCGCTCATCAATTGTTCGGATAATTGATAATCTTCTTTATTTTTCAGGTAAACGCGCAGCATCACAGGTTTGGCGTCGCCGGTAAGCTGGGCGATATTTTCCATTGTGATATGCAATTGTTGTTCCAAGCCTACTCCTTGTAAACTATCTTCTCCGCGAATGGCGGCTGTACCGGAGATATAGATCAAACGCCTGTCTCCAAATGTCATACGCTTGGCTCGTTCAAACTTGGGAGTCGTTTTCTGTTTTTGCGCTTTTTCCAATACCTTTTCCGAATAGGCATGAGCTGCTACCTGCAGTTTATTATCGATCGGAGTTGCGTATGCATGAGGAGACTTGAATACAACAGCATCCAAATCAATCAATATCCCGCCTAAATTAGCTCCAATCCCCGTTGCAGCCGGATATCCGTTTATCCAGGTTGTTTTAGCATAGAAATTACTGCGAGCATTGTTAAAGCTTTGGTAATTCTGATTTTCTTCCTGATAACAAGTAATTTCTTCAATATAATTCCACTGGCGAATAATACTGTTTATGGGGAAATCTTCAAGTTTTACCAGTTCATTGATTGTCTCGAAAACTTCGTTCGATTGTTGCTCAATTGACTTATTAACCACGTCGCTTTGGAAACCTCCTGCAAACAAAAACCGGACGCCGGCATTTTCCAGTATTACATACGGATATTCCTCCAGTTTCTTATACGTTATTATATCGTCGGAATCAGGAATAAAACTGTGTACTTCAAGGATAAGCGGAGCATTTAACGGAGGTTGTGAAACATACGACAGGTTTGGCTCGTTACAACCGTAATGATTGCGAACTTTATCCCATAAAATTGTCCGTCTGGCAATATACTCTTCGTTGGTAGCAGGAGTGCCGAAAAAGGCTAACCGTAAAACGGATTCATCATCAGGGATTTGTTTTAGTAAATTATCTACCATAACGGGAAAAGACGCCTTCTCCGTTGTATAAATCTTATATTTTATCTTGTCGCAATAATTCATCGTTACCTTTCTTTCTATAGCGAATTTACATATTCGGCCAAAGCTTCTATTTCTTTTGAAGTTATCTTTTTATTAATCCCGTGCTTATGTACTTTAAATACCTCTTCCATCGTGGCAGCTCGCCCGTCAAACAAATAAGGAGCCGTTCGCCAAACTTCAATAAGCGCAGGCGTATCCCATCCCTGCTCAAACTCGATATCTTTGCCGATACGATGTAATTTCATATCCGTATAATATGCGCCGCTATGGCACACGCCACAATTATGCTTGTCAAAAACCTGTCTGCCTTCTTCCGCTTTCCCGGACAATTTTCCGTTTACCAGATAAGGACTGGGAACCGGGCGGAGGGATTTAAGGTAATCGTCCACGCAAGTAACGCGTTCATTGTCGACGTCATAAAACTGGATATATTTAAAACCTGCATTAACGGCAATCTCCGCCGAAACGCGAATACCTGAAATCATACATCGAGGCGTAACATGGCTATATAAAAGGCTTTTGCAATTCTTGGAATTACCTACCCCATCATTCATCAAATCCCAGTTCATCGCATCCATACGTCCGTCTCCCGGATGACATCCGTTACAGCTTTGCCATTCCTGAAAACAATACCCGGCGTCGTTAAAATACATTTCTCCCTTATGCTCACGCGTCTCAATCCGGTTGGGATTCAGCTCCACAGCCTGTACCGAAGCGCCGTTTTTTATGTCGACAATATTCAGTACGTCGGCAAAATAAGTTGGTATAAACAATTTATTATTAGCCAAAACCATGCTGCGCGGGCCATTCCCCTGCAAAGATACGCGCTCCCGAAGACCATACAAAAAACGAAGGTCATATTCCAGCGCTCTTTTATCAGGATACGCCTCAAACTTCTTTCTCATAGCTTCATGGTCGATAATACTTACCTCATGCGTACCCGAATGGGTAATAAAAAGCTGTTTATCGGTACAAGCAATACTCCATACGCCAGCCGCTCCCCTTTCAGGCTCGTCTACCAGTACAGAACCTATAAAAGCTTGTTTGTTTACATCAATAATACTAAAGGCGCTTGTGTTCATCCAGCCTTGCTGAAGCTGAGAAGTCGGAACCGTAAAACGCCCCAAATTATGGGATACATACGCGTATTGACCATCGGGCGATATACATATTCCACGTAATGCATTACTGCCATTAGCTAATTGGATATCCTTTACCTTTTTAAAGGTATTCATTTCAATAACCGACACGCAAGCTGCCACATAATCTACATCCGCCCTTTGCGCCGGTAAGGAATTAACGACAAAAAGGTAGTTGCCGTCCTTACTGAATACAGCCGAAACCGGCTCGCGCAAAACATGAACCGAGCGAACAATCTTCCTGTCCTGCAAATCTATTTCAGACACAGTGTTGGAAAACTGATTCAACACATAAATATATCTCTTATCAAAGCCAAACAAAGGAGAGCAAGCGCCCGAACCTGTCGTAATGGTAACTTCCACTTCGCCCGACGCTGCGTTTAACACCTGAAGTTTCCCCGTTTCTTCAAAAGTAGTAACATACAGCTTATTATCTTCCAATAACAAACCCGTAGGCGCTTGGTCTACAGGAAACGACTTGATCCGTTTCGAACCGTCTGCCGAAAAGCAATCAATACGCTTCAAACCCTTTTGGGAAAGAAACAGTTCTCCTGTTTCACTCAAAACCATATCAGTGGTAAAGAATGGCGACTCGCCTGCCGTTTCCGATACAAAACAACAGCAGAAGATACCAATTGCCAGAAAGTTTTTCAGCACGTATTTAAGCGTAGTCATATATTACTGTTATACCTTTTGATCCTTACTATATCCTAATTCGGCCGAAACCATCGTGGTTATTTCCATTATTTGTTTGGCCGATATTTTAATTACGTCTTTAGTTAACCTGTCTTTCGGTCCCGATATCCAGATGGCGCCGCAAGGATATCTCGTATAATTAAACACAGGAGCGCCCACGCAAATTACCCCGCTTAACTCTTCTTCGTTATCAAGCGCATATCCATAATCGCGCACCTTTTCCAACTCTTCCAGATAAGCCTCTCTGCATGTAATAGTACGGGCGTTGAAACGCGGAAATTCCATATACGATAAATAACGGTCGCGAACAGTATTAGGAAGATAAGCCATAATAGCCTTGCCCGGCGCGGAGCAATGCAATTCAAACGGTTTACCGGGAGAAAGCACAAAACGAAACGCATAATGCCCTTGCGCTTGCTCAATAAAAATCCCCTTTTTACTTCCCAATACGCCAAAACAAGCCGTTTCCTTAACTTTATCGCGCAAATCCCTTAGATAAGGTAATACCGTCTCAAGAAGATTATGTTCGTTCAACGAACGAAAACCAAGCGTAAGCAGTTTCCGCGAAAGTCTGTATCGTTTAGAATCTTCATTATATAGAAGATAATCAAGCCGTACCAATGTATTTAGAATACGGTAAGCGGTTGTTTGCGAAATATCCAGCGTCGTTTTAATCTCCTGCAACGTTTCACCCAACGGGTGGAGCGAAAGATATTCCAATACGGCAATCCCTTTTTCCAAGTTCGGTACTTTATAATTTTCTTCTATTTTTTCCAGATTTGGAAGCATATTTTCCAGATTTGAAATAATGTTTCAGATTTGAATCAAATGTATAACTCATTTGGAAAAAACAACTACTCAAGAAGCAAAAATTCGTTAAGTATGTTGCAGAGCATAATTGTCGGTTTGTAGCAAAATATCGAAACCCTATTTCGGGATAAGCGGTACGTAGGTAGTCAACTAAAATCAGGAAACTACACTGC
>JAIRYL010000146.1 GCA_031267775.1 Tannerellaceae bacterium | reverse complement strand
CCGACGCTCTTCCGATCTAGTTCAACGACTATGGATTCAATTACCGCACCGGCGAACCGGAAATGTTGCGGTATGCGGTTTCGATACCGAATGTTTACTATAAGATAGCGTTTTGAGGTGAAAAAAGCAAGATTGGACCACCGAATAATATGGCAAAAGGTGCAGTTTTGCATCCGAATAATTAATTGAAAGATAAAGAAAATGAAAAGATTAGTAGCAGTAATTGCACTTTACATCATCACTCGCGGAGTGATATTTTCTCAAACCGATGGAGAAAAACATGCGGCGTTTCAGTTCGGTTTTGTTACGCCGTTAAGTACAAACGGGTTTTACGCCTCTCAATATACCAATGGGGACAAATGTTAGTAACCCTCAGTGAAGCGTAGCGACTGGAGGGTAGCGAGACGCTCTCCCCTCTCTCCGAACTCCGAGGCGTTCAACCTTACAGGTTGGGGCGGCGCGGCGTGTTCCGCCTGCCCCCGGTCGCTTCGCTTCACCGGGGGTTATCAACATGGAACGCCTGCGGCGTTCGGGAACGAAAACGGGTATATCCTGTTTATTTTTCATCACGTAAGCATTCTGTATCCAAATCAATATACAGCCCTCCATATTTATATAAAATCATATATCTGGCAGAATCCCACTGTTGCACTTTGTGTTGGAAATTTTTATACGTATCCGGAAAATCCGGAAAACAACTTTCAACCAATCGCTCTATCTCTTCTCTACCCCAAAGGTGATATTCCCATTCCGGATTTTTTTTCGCCACGTTTCCGATAGGATTTGCAAATAGACAGGCATGGTTTCCGTTGATACATGGAAAGTAGTAGCAGACTACTTGGTTCCAACTCTCTATTGAAAGAGGTCGGAAGGATCTGCATGCAAAAATTATGGTGAGCGATCTTTAATAAAGCTTCCATTTTCTTGTGTATCTGTTTTTTATTACAAATTAAATTATAATATTTGTGTTGAATTTGTTAACCAAAATAAAAAAACAATGAAACAACTTGAAAAATTAGTATTTAATGATTCTGCAAAAGTTTTAACGGCAGAACAAATGAAATCATTAAGAGGTGGCGAGAGGTATACTGCCATTGCAAGGGTGAATCAGGCTCTCATCCTGCGTCAGCCTGTGGTAAATGTTCTGAGGTCTGTGATAGCAAAGGTGTGCTAAATTGCAATACAGTATGAAATCATCTATTATCATCCTATTATTCCTTTTTGTGATAACAGGGGGAGGTTGCGTTACTGATTCTACAAAAGAGAATATGGCAGATGAATCCGGCTTGCCGAAAACATTCCATATCCCGTTACGGTCTAAAATCAGTTGCCCCCTTGATTCCATCTTCGAAGCGTACGAGTACGTAATGCTGGAAACGCCTGCCGATAAAGGGTTAATAGGCGACCGGATAAGACGAATCCTGATCTATGGCGATTGCTTTTACCTCGGCGACATGAAACGTATCAATATTTTTACAAAGCAAGGGAAATTCCTGCGTGTGATAGACCATATAGGGAATGGTCCCGGGTCTTATTTAGGCTTGGTAGCCTTTACCATTTGGCCGAACGGGGATGTTTCCATTTTATGCCGCCGGACAGGAAGCCTTTATACGTACTCGAAAGAAGATGTTTTCCTGAAGAAAACAGGAGGCTTGTCAGACCTCAATCCGGTAGATATTACCTGCCTGGACGACAGCCTGCTTATTGTTCGCAGTTTGGAAAAACACGTTCAGCAAAAGATTCATATCCTGAATAAAAACAGCGGGGAAGTACTGCGCTCTTATTTCCCGACAGCATACCTTCCGCTTACTTATTTCATGAATTTCTGTTTCCCCAGATACGAGGGCAAGATACTGCTCAACCAATACCAGGACAACAACATTTATGAATTGACGCCCGACAGCGCCATCTTGCGGTATACGATTGATGCGGGCGGGAAAAATGTGCCTGCCGGTTATTGGGAGAGGCAAGATATTCCATGGGAACACCTTGTCCTTGAAGCCAGGCAGAAAGATTATATCAGCCATATACCGTTTTTTATAGAAGGAGACAGGACGATCTTCCTGCGTTTTCAAGGGGATGAAAAAAACCGGTATAACAGTTATGCCTTGATAGACAAACAAAGTTCAACCTCCCGGTTAATCAGAAATCTGCGTTTTGACGACCTGATATGGGAGCCGGAAGTTGCCTTCCCGCTGGAAGACGGCTGGATGATCATCCCCATACCGGCGTATGTCGTCTTCGACAAGGGCGCTACCGGATTTATGAAACGCTTCCCCGGCCTGCACGAAGAAAGTAATCCGATCTTATGCGTAGCTAAAATTCGTTGAGAACCCTCTTGCGGGGGTAAGGGATCAACCCGGAAAACAGGAGTTAGTAGAAACCGCCTGTATTAATCTATATGGCAGACTTACATAAAAATCAGTATAATGTCTTCGGTAAACCATCATAGCGCTTTTACAAAATCATTATGATGTACTTTTAAAACTATTATAATGACTTGGAAATAATATTATAATGTTTTTTCAACTTTTCCGTCTACTTATCATCCTGTATACAACATGAAACTCGGTCGCCTCCCAATCGCCCGTTATTTTTCATTCATCAATCACCTTTCAATCGCCTGTTTAATCGCCCCTAAATCATTACCATTACGTATTGTTATCCATTGGGCGATTGAAAAACGCAGAGGAAATAAAGTTTTTGTATAAAATCGTATTTCCACGTCAATCGTTTATCTCGACTACAGATAGCCGTATCCGGTCTATCGGATTAGGCTTTTAATTTTATACTTAATTGGAAAAGACGCCGGAACTCTCTATCTTTGCGGCTGCGAATAAAATAAATGATGAATATAAAAGATAATTTTAACAGACTGCTTATCTTATTGATCTTCGTATTATTTATCTGTGTGGGATTATATGGATTGCCCGATTCGTTGTTCGGTTATACAATAAAGAAAGTTGATTTACTCTCCGATATACGCTTAAAAGAGGCGTCGGTTTCGCTGGATTCCCTGCGCGCTCAGTTGGAAGAAACGGAAGCGGTTATAGAGACAGATTCCGCCATTCGTTGCGATTCGACGACGCAGGCTGAGTTGATAGATTTGAGGGTTATTGAATTGCGCGACTCGCTGTATAAAATAATGTCGACCGGCCGCCAAGCCGATACGGCAGGCATAAGGATAGAAGATCATTCGACGGGGCATACCGGGCTAAGTCGTTTTTTTGCCGCCCTGAACCGCCGTACGAGCCGGCCGGTACGTATCGCCGTGACAGGCGATTCGTTTATTGAAGGAGATATTATGGTGGCCGACTTCAGGAACGACATGCAGAAGAAGTTTGGCGGCAGAGGAGTAGGCTTTGTGCCTGTTACTTCGCCAACCGCCCAATACCGTCCGACAATCGACCAGCAAATAAAAGGATGGACTATTCATTCTATCCTGAACGATAAAAAACAGGCGTATACCTTGTCGGGAATGACTTTTGAAGTTAAATCGGACAAGGCGGAAATCTCGTTTAAAACTGCCGGATATTACGACCGGTTAAAGAGCGTTTCTTCCTTGAAGCTGATATATGAAAAGACGGCGGGAACGAATATGCAATTGGTTTATAACGGTTCTCCCGATACGATTAACCGGGTTTTATCGTCGTCCGGCATTATAGACCAATACATTGTGCATGACGACTCCATTACGACAGGGCGCTTCACCTTTACGGACGCCAAAGGTTTCCGCGCTTTGGGACTTGCGCTGGAAGATAATGAAGGGGTTGTGGTGGATAACTTCTCACTGCGGGGTAATTCCGGTTTATTGATGGAGCGGCTCGATCCTGCGGATTGCGAGTCGTTCGATAAAGTACGTCATTACGACTTAATCATCCTGCAATATGGATTGAATGTAATCGATGAAAATATGCTTCAATACGGATGGTACAAGGCGCGGATGATAAAGGTGATCAGCCACCTCAGGCATTGTTTTCCGGATACAGACTTTCTGCTGATGGGCGTATCAGACCGCTGCAACCAATACAATGGCGAATTTCAGACCATGCCTGCCGTATTAGCCCTTTTGCATACGCAACGGCAGATAGCTCAGCAGGCCGGCATACCTTTCTGGAATACGTTTGGCGCCATGGGCGGCGAGAATAGTATGGTGGGATTTGTAAATAAAGGGTGGGCCAGTAAAGATTATACCCACTTGAGTTTTCGCGGCGGACGAGAAATAGCCAAAAGTTTAATCAGCGCATTGCTGATAGAAAAGGAGTTTTATGATAAAGCAGAACAAACGGTTCAATAATATAGTACGCATTTTGGCGGTTGCTTGTCTGATTGCGTTATTTGTGGGTATACAAATGTATGCCGCTACGCGTAAATCATTTGTCAGACAGGAAGCCGTCCGCACTGCGACGTCTGTAGCGCTCCCGGCTCTCAAACCGACGGTTATATCGGATACGGTGCGTTCTAATCTGAAATTTGCGATCGATTCGCTATGCACGGTAAACGATCCCTTCCATTCATTAGACGCTTTCTTCCGGGAATTAGACCAATTGAGCAGGGGAGCGGATACGGTTGTTTCGATTGTTCATTTGGGCGATTCGCATATACAGGCCGGTTATCTTAGCGGGCGCGCCATGCGGTTGATGCATCAGCAATACGGGAATGCCGGACGCGGTTGGATAACGCCGCTGAAAATAGCAAAAACAAACGAGCCGGCGGATTATTTTATTTCGACAGTGGTAAAGGAATGGATAGCCGGGCGCTGTATCCAACGTATTCCAAAAACGCCCTTAGGGCCTGGCGGCATAGGGATACAGACCGTATCTCCCTTTGTAAATTTCGATTTGGCGATAGCGCCGGTAAATGGCGCCGGATATGCGTTTAACAGGGTTGTGCTGTATCGTGGAGAAAAATCTATGCCGATGCTGCCTTCCGGTTCAATTAAAGATTCGGCGGAAGTTTTCAGAAGCCCTGTTTCTCCTACGCCAGACGTCGTAACGGATACATTCCATCTGGATTGCTTAACGGATAACCTGCTGTTGCAGAGCACAAGACGCAAGGCGGGGACGGATTCGCTTCTTCCGGCAGCATCCTTTGATAATTTGTATTATGGCTTTAACCTGACGAATGGCGGTTCCGGGATATTGTATCATTCGATAGGAATTAATGGCGCCATGTATGCTGATTATACGGACGACGACTATGTACGGAAATTAGCCTTGCTGAATCCTTCCCTGCTGATTATCTCTCTGGGGACAAATGAAACGTTTGGCAAACGTTTCTCTACCGCCGATTTTTCCAGCCAGATAACCTCTTTTGTTTCTTTGGTCAGGAAATATATGCCGAAGAGCGCGATTCTGCTCACTACGCCTTCCGAGTGCTACAAACGAGTATGGGTTAATAAGAAACGCGCCTATATCAGGAATGAAAATACCGAACGGGCTGCGAAAGTTATTATAGAAGTAGCGGAAAAAGAAGGTATAGCTTGCTGGGATTTGTTTGCGGCTACGGGCGGTAAAGGCTCTTCTAAAAACTGGTTTAACGGCAAATGGATGAGACCCGACCGTATTCATTTAAACAAAGAAGGATATGCCGAGCAAGGAACGCTGCTGTTTAAAGCGTTGATGAATAATAAGATAGAAAGAGAATCGTTTACAACCGATAATCAGGAAAGATAATATGTTTGATTCGTTACTAACTGATACAGCCGGATTTTTCTCCGGCTTGTCATGGGAAAAATTAGCAGAGCAATTTGTTTACCGGCCGAACGTTCCGATGCTGTTCAGTAGCGGTATGTTCTTTTTTCTGTTTATAGGTTTTCTTATTGTTTATAAATCGCTTAAAAAACATTTAGTAGTCCGTATTATTTATGTAACGATCTTTTCGTTTTATTTTTATTATAAGAGCAGCGGATTATGGTTTCTGCTACTGATAACGACTGCTACTTCCGACTTCTTTATCGGACAAAAACTGGTTTTAACAACCTCTTCCGCCGTTCGCAAACTGCTGGTTATGATCAGCCTCTGTATTAACCTGGGGGTACTGGCTTATTTTAAATATTTCAATTTCCTGATGGATATGGGCTGTCAGTTGATACATGAAGCCAATGTATTATTAGGGAACGAAACGCTTCAACAGGTACTGTACGAGCCGAAGGATATTTTTCTGCCTGTTGGGATATCTTTCTTTACCTTCCAGTCGTTGAGCTATATCATCGATATCTACAGGCGTCAGTTGGAGCCGCTTTACCGGTGGATCGATTATGTATTTTATGTTTCGTTCTTCCCTCAATTAGTGGCGGGGCCGATCGTACGTGCGCGCGACTTTATTCCGCAGATATATAAAGAAATAGTCGTTACCCGCGAACAGTTTGGAGAAGGTCTTTTCCTGCTCTTTTGCGGATTGTTTAAGAAGGCCGTGATATCCGACTATATCAGTCTTAATTTTGTAGACCGTATTTTTGACGCTCCCCTGCTCTACACCGGAGTAGAAAACCTGCTGGGCGTTTATGGGTACGCGCTGCAAATTTATTGCGACTTTTCCGGGTATTCGGATATGGCTATCGGGATAGCCCTGTTGCTTGGTTACCGGTTTAATATTAATTTCGATTCTCCGTATCAGTCGGCAACCATTACGGAGTTCTGGCGACGCTGGCATATCTCCCTGTCATCCTGGCTGAAAGATTATCTCTATATATCCCTCGGCGGCAACCGCAAAGGGAAAACGCGTACCTATCTAAACCTGATGATAACGATGCTACTGGGCGGATTATGGCATGGCGCCTCGCTTCGCTTTATCCTGTGGGGAGCGATACATGGCGTATCCCTTGCCATACATAAGTTTATGATGGGACGTTTCAGCAGTTTTAAGCGTTTGGGAAGCCAAACGTCTCCTTTCCGCCGGATAGCAGGTATCGCGTTTACGTTTCACCTGGTTTGTTTTGGCTGGATATTTTTCCGGGCTGATTCCATGCAGATTGCCGGAGAAGTATTATATCAAATCTTTGCTAACTTCCACCCTGAAGTATTTATACAGTTTGTTGCAGGATACAAAGGCGTAACATATTTGATGGCGGCAGGTTATATTCTTCATTTTCTCCCGCGCCGCGCAGGGTTGGCCGTACAAAACATCGTTACCCGTTCGCCTTTGCTTATCCAGGCGCTCATGTTGGCGGTACTTATATTTATCGTTATCCAAATAAAAAGCGCCGGCGTGCAACCGTTTATTTATTTTCAGTTCTGAACAACGCCTTAGGAGGCTTCTCAGGGCAAACGCATCTAAAAAGCCCCATTCATTTGGGCGCGTCCCCCGCAAGGGGAATGAAGAATTAAAAATTAAAAATTAAGAATTAAAATAAATCGAACGAAAAAAAGGCACGGCAAGCATTCTACCCAGGCAAGAAGCGCCTGATACATTTGCTAATTCTTAATTTTCAACTTTCAACTTTCAACTTTCAATTTTCAATTTAATTGGGGCGGGGCGTTCCGCCTGCCCCCGGCGGCTTCGCCTGGCCGGGGGGTAGCCACACGGAACGCCTGCGGCGCCAGGGAACGAAAACGGGTATATCCCGTTTATTTTCATACGCTTCCTTATATCCCCCGGATGAATGGCAGGCAGGGACGTAAAATAAGCGG
>JAIRYL010000094.1 GCA_031267775.1 Tannerellaceae bacterium | reverse complement strand
TGCAAATAAGCCGGCAAACAATTCCCAAACGGACTAAAAACAGACATTTCACAAGGATAACTAAAAAAGGTAAATATCAAAAGTATAAGTAATATATGGTCTATATAAGTGACATTGCCGACTTGGGAGGGGGGCACGCCCAAATTGAATTGAGAATGGAGAATGGAGAATTGAGAATTAAAAAGGCAGAAGGCTGTCCGCTACCCGTAGAGACGCAATGCATTGCGTCTCTACCCCCCAACCCCAAGCCCAATTTTCAATTTTCAATTCCCCTTGCGGGGTGGAGCGTTTTTGCATGGAAGCGGGAAAAGACGTATCTTTGGGCGATTTATGAATGGGTGATTATGCTGAACGAAAAGGATTTTGAAATTATGGCGCCGGCTGGCTCGTATGAATCGCTGATGGCGGCGATACAGGGAGGGGCTGATTCGGTTTACTTTGGCGTGGAGGGCTTGAATATGCGCGGGCGTTCTTCAAACAATTTTACGGTGGACGATTTGTGGAAGATTGCTGCCGTGTGCCGGGAGCGCTCGGTTGAGAGCTATCTTACCGTTAATACGGTTTTGTACGACGAGGATCTGGCGCTGATGCGGCGGATTATAGACGCTGCAAAGGAGGCGGGGATTTCGGCCATTATTGCTTCGGACGTGGCGGCTATGCGCTATGCCGGGCAGGCGGGGGTGGGCGTTCATTTATCTACCCAGCTTAATATTACGAATGTGGAGGCGCTGAAGTTTTACGCCCGCTTTGCCGATGTGGCGGTACTGGCCCGGGAGTTGAACCTGGAGCAGGCGGGGCGTATCTGCCGGGCGATACGCGAGGAGCGGATAACGGGGCCGAAGGGCGAACTGATACGCATTGAAATGTTTTGCCACGGGGCTTTGTGTATGGCGGTATCGGGTAAGTGCTACCTGAGCCTGCACGAGACGAATGCCTCGGCCAACCGGGGGGCTTGCATGCAGATTTGCCGGCGGGGCTATACGGTGAAGGAGAAAGAGAGCGGGCGGGAGCTGGATATTGATAATGAGCGCATCATGTCGCCCAAGGATTTAAAGACGATACATTTTATGAATAAGATGATGGACGCCGGCGTGCGCGTGTTTAAGATAGAGGGCCGGGCGCGCGGGCCGGAATACGTGCGGGTGGTAACCGAGTGCTATAAGGAGGCGCTGGGGGCTTACTGCCGGGGCGTTTGTACAGACGGGCAAATGGCGGACTGGGACAGGCGGCTGCGGAGCGTTTTTAACCGGGGTTTTTGGGATGGTTACTATCTGGGGCGCAGGCTGGGCGAATGGAGCGGGCGCTATGGATCGGACGCGACAAAGAAAAAGGTATATGTGGCTAAGGCTGTTAAATACTTTGGCCGGCTGGGGGTGGCGGAGTTTGAAATGGAGTCGCAGGCCTTGAAAGCAGGCGACGAGGTGGTTATTACCGGCCCTTCCACGGGCGTAATTATACAAACGGTGGAGGATATGCGGGTGGCCTTGCAGCCGGTAGACGAGGTGGCGAAGGGGCAGCGTTTTTCGGTTAAAGTAAAAGAAAAAATCCGTCCTTCAGACCGGATGTATAAATGGGTGACGGCATGAAGGATTATATGTTTAAACTTACCGTAAAGGTGCGCGATTACGAATGTGATTTGCAGGGGGTGGTAAACAACTCGAACTATCTGCGCTACATGGAGCATACGCGGCACGAGTTTCTGGAATCGCTGGGCGAAAACTTTGGGGCGATGCACAGCCGGGGGGTAGACGCTTTGGTGGCGCGCGTAGCGATTCAGTTTAAAACGTCGCTGCGCAGCGGGGATTCGTTTGTTTCCTGCCTGAACCTGCTGAGAGAGGGGCCTAAGCTGGTTTTTTACCAGGATATATACCGGGCTTCGGACGGCGCAGTGGCGGCAAAAGGAAGGGTGGAGACGGTTGTGGTGGCAAACGGCGTATTGACGCGCGGCGAATATTTTGACGATTTGCTGAAAAAAATAAACCAATAACTTACGGATGACGAATCAAACTCTTTACCAGGCGGGCTTGGCGATGGCTCCCGGCATAAGCGCCGTAACAGGGCGGCAACTGGTGCGGCTGTTTGGCAGCGCCGAAGCTGTTTTTACGGCAAAAGGCCCGGAGCTGGAGCGGCTTTCCGACGCGGGGAAATTGCTTGTTGGAAAGATAAGGCAATCCGACGCTTTGAAAAGAGCGGAAAAAGAATTGCTGTTTATTGAAAAGAATCGGATTACATGCTTTTTTGCCACAGACGCCGGTTATCCCGAAAGGCTTGCCGAATGTCCCGACGCTCCGCTGCTTCTTTACGCCAAAGGAAATGTACATTTAGAGGCCAAACATGTGCTGAGCATCGTAGGCACAAGAAACGCCAGCGCGTATGGCCGGGAGCAGACGGAAAAGTTGCTGGCGGATTTGGCCGCGATGCTGCCCGGCATACTGATTGTGAGCGGACTGGCTTACGGGATAGATATTAGCGCTCACCGGAGCGCCCTGGCCGGGCGGCTGCCTACCGCAGGCGTGCTGGCGCATGGACTGGACAGGATATACCCCGCGGCGCACCGGCAGACGGCTATAGAGATGCTGGAAAACGGGGGGCTTTTGACCGACTTTCCGAGCGGTACTCAGCCCGACAGATATAACTTTGTGAAGCGTAACCGGATTATTGCCGGACTGTCGGACGCTACCCTGGTTATGGAATCGGCCTGTAAAGGAGGTTCGTTACTTACAGCCGAAATGGCTTTTTCGTATAACCGAAACGTTTTTGCTTTTCCGGGAAGGGCGTCGGATACTTTTTCGGAAGGATGCAACCGCATCATCCGTCAGAACCAGGCCGCGCTTGTTACCTGCGCCGCCGATTTAATGGAGGCCATGGGGTGGAATCTGCCTGAAAAGAAAACGCTTGCTCCGGCGCAGACGGAACTTTTCCCTCGGGAAAACGAAAAAGTAACCCAGATTTATGCTCTGCTGAAGAAGAAGGATGGATTTGATCTGAACGAGTTAGCCGCCAAACTGGATTTGCCTGTCTCCGAATTAAGCCCTGTCCTGTTTGAGATGGAAATGAATGGCAAACTGAAAATGATTCCCGGCAACAGGTGCAAGCTTGTTTAAGGATTATAGCCGTCGTTATTCCTGTAATCAAGTATCCGCATCAGCATGGCATACGCTTGCACGGCCGGGCTGCGGGGATTTAATTCTATGGCTTTAAGATAATTGTTCAGCGCCTGCCTGAAGTTAGCTTTCTTGCGGTAAGCGTTACCCCTCAGATACCAGGCCGTATCGTCGGCGGGATACTTGGCGCTGTAAAGGTTTAGCAGCCGGATGGCTTCGTCGGCCTTGCCCTCGTATATCAGTTGCTCAATCTCATTCATCAGCCGGCAATTTTTCAAGCCTTCCTATTAATTCATCCCCCAAGGCGCGCTTAACGGTTATATGTTCCTTTACGGCTCTCGCAAAGGGATTCTCCTCAAAGCCCCCTCTTACGCCTTCAAAATCTTTTCTTTTTTCGCCGGATGAACCGTCTACGCCGAAACTTATCATGGAAGTAAGCGAAAATTCCTTTCGCGCATCTTCATAAAGCATCCGGTCTAAAGCAATTACCGCCTCCTGCCATTTCCGGGTCAGGCCGATAAGCTCTTGGGCCGTTATAGCTTGCAGAGATATATTATACCAGGTTTCTATCTGGCGATAAGCCCATGTCCATTCCAGTGAATAATAACGCTGATACTGCAAATCAAAGAATCGTTCTATTTCGGCCGGTTCGTTCACGTTCCCTGTTTCAATGGCGTCAAGGAGTTTATCCAGCGATTCTTTCGGCAGAATTAAGCCGGCCAGGTCAAACCATTCGCCGGCGCCTTCCTCTGCGTCGGGAAGCAAACGCCCCCACACCTCTTCAATCGCGCCAAAGGCTCTGCCTTCCAAACGCTTGATCAGCGAATTTCCCAGAAACTTGCAAATGGCCATATTATACAGTTCCAACCCATTGCGCAAAGAAGCGCCTTTGATTCGCGTATTTTGATAATAATAAACTTCCGACGTTTCTCCTGCCAGTACTTGCAGGCTTGTCAATACATGAATCGCTTTCATCATCTTTTGGATGGTATACGGGCTTAGCAGGTTATAGTTTACCTTATCCAGAAAGATATCGTCTGTCCTTTTATCCCGTTTCGGCCACTTCTGGGCGTCGCGAATCGTGCCTACGCTCCGCAGGTTTACGCCCGGCGCCAGGTAAGTTTCGTCGTTATTTTCTATCAGATAAGAAAACGGAACGTCCGACGTATCGCTATGGTGATAATGCCGCCCCATCACCAGCGAGAACGCGCCTATGCGAGCCGGCCATAAAATATACGAATCGCTGGTAGTTTTTGAGCCGCGCTCTACTACCCCCTGGTGTATCGGGCCAAGTTTATACATGTGGTTGCTTTGGTTAGAACCGCTGCCGGCATTCAGAAAGGAGAACATGCCGGCAATCAGCAAGCTGCTTTTATGCATGGATACGGTAAACGGGCCGGCAAATATAGCGCAGGCTTCGCCATTTTCAAACGTACAGTTGCAAAACAACAGGGAATCGTGGGCCGAAAAGTTATGCGTTATATGACAGGCTTGCCCTACAAAACAGCGGATAATTTTTGCCGCGTCGGCAATTACCGCTCCCGACGACAGAATAAAATCCTGCGCAATTACGCTGTCGCCCACATAAACGGGCGCTTTTTCTGTACTGTTTATCGAACCGTTCTCTAAACGGGTGCAATTTTCGATGGTTGCATACCTGCCTGTTTTTACGTTCCGCACCGTACCTGTATTGGTTATCTTCACCCCGTCGCCAATCGAACCATACCGGCTGCTGATTTTTTCCGTATACGCCAAAATCATATCCTGCAGCCGTTTTATCAACAGGGGACGATGCCGGTAAAGCGCTATCAGGTAAGCCAGAGAAGCCGACAGGGTATCATACATGGGCACTTCCCTCCCTCCCGTTTCGTTTAATACGGAAACAGCCACATTGTTGCCAAAAGAAGCTTTACCTTCTGTTACCATCACATTTACATTCTGTATAAAACAATCATTCCCTATATGGTAATTGGCTATATAATTCTGTACGTTTTCAATCAGTACATTATCGCCCAACGTACAATTATGAAGCGTTACATGCCTCAGGCCGCTATGTTTTTTCAAACCTCCCGGCAATTCAAACTCTTTCCTGAACGCTCCCAATGCTATATGCCCGGAAAAACGAGTATGATGGATATAGGCCATATCAACTGTTTCGGGAACGTCTATCAGCCCCCAGTCGTCGCAATAACACGATTGAGACTGCAAAACGGCAATCTCTTCCGGTTTAAGTTTCCTGTATTTTTTCATTTTATATAATTCAATTTCGTTTACTCTTTATTCTTCATCATATGGCTGAAACAGAAAATCATTATAAGGAAACCGGGTAATATGAATTTCTTTTACCCGCTCGTACAGCATTGTTTTTAACAAGTCAATATGGGTACGGTTCTTAGCCGAAACAAACAGGCAGTTATCTCCCATCTTACTCATCCAGGTACGTTTCAGTTCGTCCAGGTCTATATTCTCGCGCGTTGGCGGGGTAAGATCGTCTTCCTCTTTGGGTATAAAAGAAAAAGCGTCTATTTTATTAAAAACCAGCATCGCCGGTTTTTCCAGCCTGTCTATCTCGGACAATGTTTTATTTACCACTTCTATTTGCTCTTCAAATCCCGGATGCGAAATATCTACTATATGCAGCAACAGATCCGCTTCCCGCACTTCATCCAGGGTAGATTTAAACGATTCTATCAATTCTGTTGGAAGTTTACGAATAAATCCCACCGTATCAGACAGTAAAAACGGCAGATTTTCAACAATCACTTTTCTTACGGTCGTATCCAGTGTGGCAAAGAGTTTATCTTCGGCAAATACGTCGCTTTTACTCAGGATATTCATCAATGTCGATTTTCCTGCATTCGTATAGCCCACCAAAGCCACGCGCACCATCTTGCCCCTGTTTTTCCGCTGGATACTTTTTTGCTTGTCTATATCAATCAAATCCTGTTTCAGTTTGGAAATCTTGTCTAAAATAATACGCCGGTCTGTTTCAATCTGCGTTTCGCCGGGGCCGCGCATGCCAATACCTCCCCGCTGACGTTCCAGGTGCGTCCACAAACGGGTAAGGCGGGGCAACATATATTTGTATTGAGCTAATTCAACCTGCGTTTTGGCATGAGCCGTCTGCGCTCTGCGCGCAAAAATATCAAGGATAAGATTTGTCCGGTCTACTATTTTCACCTGCAATTCTTTCTCCACATTTTTGATTTGCCTGCCGGATAATTCATCATCGAATATAACCAAACCTATCTCATGCTCAATCACATATTCTTTAATCTCGCGCAACTTACCCGATCCGACAAACGTTACCGGATGCGGATAATCCAGCCGCTGATAAAATTTCTTTACCGATTCGGCGCCGGCGGTATCGGCAAGAAACGCCAGTTCGTCAAGATACTCTTTTGCTTTCTGTTCATTTTGTTCGGGGGTAATCAAACCCACAAGTACAGCTTTTTCCGTCTGTGCCTCGGATAGTATAAAATCTTTCATGAAGCAAAGGTAGTGATTTTTCAGAAATGCGGTAAAATTCAGGGGATTGAACTGTTATACTTTATGCCGTCTGTTTGTGCGTTTCTATAACCTGGTCAAACGAAACGATATTATTTTTAAATTTGCAGCGATATAATGCAAACAGATGATGAAAATGAAAAAAATAAACATGACCAGTATTGTACTCTTTATCTATTTAATTGTGATGAGCGTGATAGGTTGGCCCGGTAATAAACCGGATCCCGACTGGGTTCAATATTGTCTTATCATAGGTCTTACATCGGGAGTCATCCTTTTGTTAAGACTTGTTCAGATCAAACGATTCAAATCGCGCGAGAAATTAAGAAACAAAAGGGATTCTCGGCAAGAATGAACGGAATTTATAGCGATATTACAAATTATCAGTCTATTATAGTACTAATTTCAAGAAACCTTTTTATATTTGTATGAATATAGGACTTGAAATATGAAGGCGTTTTTAACTATTTTCGCGGTATTGGTAATAAGCATCGGTATTGGTTTGGTTTCTGCGCATGCCCAGCAAACAAACCGGATGGCTTATGCCGCAAAAAAAACGCCCGAAAAACCTTCCGTTGAAGTAGTAGCGATTGATAACCGTATAAAAGTAGCGAATGCTCCGGCTGGAAGTAAACTCGAAATATATAGCGTAGTTGGTATAAAGGTAGTGGAAATCGAGATGAAACAGTCTTCAGGAGAATACGCTGTAAACATTGCAAAAGGATATTATATTATCCGCATTGGTGAAACTGTCCGCAAAGTAGCCATCCGTTAAACGCAAAGATTTTTCCTGTTATTCCAAACTTTTTTATCCCTTCCCGCTTAATTAATACGACTGCAACGGTAGTTTATTGTTACACAAAAGATTAGTTGATAAAATTTCCGCTATTGTAATACATTATTAACAAATAAAAGCCCCTTTTTTTACTTTTATTATGTAAATATTAAATCAAAAGACGCTTTATTTGTCATTCTTTATAGATATAGAATCGTTGATATGAGGAAGTCTACAATCTGGTTACTGGCTGTTGTGATGGCATTTGCTTTTGCAGGTTTACTCTATTTGCAATTAAACTATGTAAGCGAAATACTAAAAACACGCAGCGAGCAATTTAATGAGACTGCCAAAAAATGCCTGTTTCAGGTTTCCAAAAACCTTGAACTCGACGAAACACGTAAATACATAGAAGATGATTTAAGCAAAGAATTGGGGCATTATCAATATCAAAACGCCTACAATCCACAACAGATCAGGCAATTTAACAGTCAGGAAAGCTATCAGTTACAAATCAAAGATTCAAACGGCACGATGCAACGCATCGAACTGCACAGTTTCAGCCATACGCAATCGCAACCCTTATCTTCCTTATTAAAAAAGCAATCGCCCAGTAATATTGTGGCCAGATCAAAGGAATTGGCCGACGCTTATAAACGTCAATATTTATACAATAGCGATTTAATCAACGAAGTAATAATCAGTATGATGAACACTTCGAGCCTGAAACCGATAGAAGAACGTATCGATTTCAAACAGTTAAACGCCTACTTGAAAACGGAATTTGTTAATAATGGTTTAAACCTCCCTTTCATTTTTTCCGTTATTAACAAAGATGGGAATGCCGTTTATTTGAGCGGGGAGATTCAAAAGCAACCGATAGCGTCGGATATACTGACTGCGGTATTGTTTCCAAACGATCCTCCATCCAGGCAAAACTATTTAAGGGTATATTTCCCAACAAAGCAGGATTACATTTACAGTGAAGTTTCATTTATCGTACCATCTGTTATTTTTTCGTTGATGCTATTGGTAACCTTCACTTTTACATTATATATTGTATTCCGGCAAAAGAAATTATCCGAAATGAAAAATGATTTTATCAATAATATGACGCATGAATTGAAAACGCCGGTTTCTACCATATCGCTTGCTTCGCAAATGCTGAAGGATTCGGATATAACAAAAAGCCCCGATGTATTTAAACATATATCGGGCGTTATAAACGACGAAACCAAACGCTTGAGCTTTCTGGTTGAGAAAGTATTGCAGATGTCGCTGTTTGAACGGCAAAGAGCAACGCTTAAACTAAAAGAAGTAGATGCAAACGATTTGATAGCGAACATTGCAAATACGTTTGTATTGAAAGTTGAAAAATATGGAGGGATATTGGATATTGATTTGGAAGCCATCGAATCGACGATCTATGTTGATGAGATGCATCTTACCAACGTGCTGTTTAATTTAATGGACAACGCCGTAAAATACCGCCAGCAGGATGTGCCCTTAACGTTGAGGGCTAAAACATGGAATGACAACAACAAATTGCTCATATCCATTGAAGATAATGGAATCGGGATAAAAAAAGAATACCACAAAAAAGTATTTGACCGTTTTTTCCGGGTTCCAACCGGCAATGTTCACGATGTAAAAGGATTTGGCTTAGGCCTTGCCTATGTGCGTAAAATTGTGGAAGATCATAAAGGAAGCATCCGCGCCGAAAACGGGGCCGGAAATGCAGGAACAAAATTTATTATTACTTTACCTCTTATAAAAAGTTAGTTATGGAAGAAAAACTGAGAATTTTATTTTGCGAAGACGATGAGAACCTTGGCATGTTACTGAGAGAATACTTACAGGCAAAGGGTTATATTACAGACCTGTTCTCCGACGGAGAAGCCGGTTATAAAGGATTTACGAAAAGTAAATACGACCTGTGCGTACTGGATGTAATGATGCCTAAGAAAGACGGATTTACTTTAGCGCAGGAAATCCGCTCGCTCAACCCCGACATACCTGTTATTTTTCTTACTGCCAAAACAATGAAAGAAGATATTTTGGAAGGGTTTAAGATTGGCGCCGACGATTATCTGACCAAACCGTTCAGCATGGAAGAACTGTTGCTGCGTATTGAAGCGATTCTTCGTCGCGTAAAGGGTAAGAAGTTGAAAGATATCCCGTTTTATAAACTTGGAAACTTTTTGTTCGACACGCAAAAACAAACGCTTTCTATTGGCGACAAAGCTACCAAGCTGACTACAAAGGAATGCGAATTGTTGAACCTTCTTTGCGCGCATGCCAACGAAATACTGGAACGCAACTATGCGCTTAAAACTATCTGGGTGGATGATAATTACTTTAATGCTCGCAGTATGGACGTATACATTACCAAACTGCGCAAATTGCTGAAAGAAGATCCGCTGATTGAAATTATTAATATTCATGGCAAGGGTTATAAATTAGTTACCCCTTCGGGAGAAGACCAGTCGGCCAAGGAAGACGGGATGCAGATATTATAATACGGATTCGTTAAACTGAAAAAGGCGGCTTGCAGGCCGCCTTTTTCAGTTTAACGAATCTTGTTTTTTTTACTGAACGAAACGGTTATGCCTTTATCTTTTTGGGCTGTTTGCCCGATTCGGTAGCCCTGTTCTTTTACTTTGCCGGTTATGAACTCCGGTATATTATACGATTTCATGAAATCATGATAGAAAGTTACTTTTTTCTGGGGAACAAGGAAGGGTTTT
Source organism: Tannerellaceae bacterium (assembly GCA_031267775.1). GTDB lineage: Bacteria > Bacteroidota > Bacteroidia > Bacteroidales > Tannerellaceae > DFXE01. The sequence goes on along the minus strand of JAIRYL010000094.1, from coordinate 4,132 downwards.
CCGGCCTGTCCGTCGGCGTTAATATAAGTAATGTACAGGCGCGTATATAAACCGTCCAGGCGGCGACTGGCGAATACTACCCAGCGACTGTTGCTGCTCCATGAATGATAACTTTCTACATCCGCGCTGTTGGCTGCCTGTGCCGGGAAATGGTTTCCCGAAGCAAGATTTATCAGGTGCAAATCGGCGTCTTTATGCCAGATGGAAAAGTTGCCGTAAGCGGCTTTTGTGTACATAAGGTAGGCGCCGTCGGGCGAAACGCGGGGGAATGAAACGCTCATGCCGTTTTCTTTGGCATGAAACAAGGTATCTGCAACGGCGCCGAACGCGCGGGTTTCGGGGTTGAAAGCAATGGAACAAAGGCTATACTTTATTTGGGTAAATTCGTCGGGCATGGAGCAGGCGGGGGCGGTGCAAAAATACAGGGTTTGACCGTCGGGCGAAAAGGCGGGGAATGTTTCGAGCCAGTCTTCGGAAAACAGCGGAGGGGCGGTTATGATTTCATGTTTGTCGGTATCGTATACCACTACGTCCGACTTATAATCGTATACTTCCACCCGATTCCGGTTGTTTACATGGAAAGCCTGTCTGGTATCGTTTACGGAAAAAGCTACGTATCGTCCGCCGGGATGCCAGGAGGGATAGACCAGGGCAGACATGGTGTGGTCTGTTTGGGTATGCAGCCGTTCTATCTTATCTCCGTTTACCAAAACAGTACTTCCCAGTGATCCCCGGATATGAAACAGCATTTTATCGGGATTTTGCATGCAAAAGGAATGGCAGTTCATACAGTTGTTGTCGGTCATTTTGTTTTCGATAATCGGACTTTGCGCGTAATTTTCAAGATTTCGCTGATAGATACCCATCTGATTCCATAATTCATAACCCGGCTCTATAAGGCGGTAAGCAATGTAAGGGTCTACGGATTCCGAAGCGATATGTATCCGAAAAGGCGTATAGCCAAACCATTTTCCTTCTTTTTTAACCTTGATCTTTATCTGTATATCGCCGGGGGCGGACAGTTGCAGCAATTTCCGCCATTTTGAGATGGGGAAGGTAAATTGATTTTTGCCCGCTTTTACGCTCCATTCGTTATCGCCGGCAGAAAAAACGGCATACGCCTCGTCGTAACCGGCGGTTAACGCAAAATTTAAAGGAGCTATGTTGGGCGGGATGGTACAGCCTGTATAATCCGGGAATATCTCCGGCAGTTGATTTATTTCCCGGTCTACCCGGATGGGAGCCTGAGAACAGGCTCCGGCAACTAACAGGGCGAACAGATATACTAATTGATTACGCATACGCATCTATTTAAACATATAATAACGCCAGTAGGTATCTCCAAACAGGCGGTTTACTTCGGCTACGGGCGGATTTCCCCGGTTTGATTGTATCAGTCGTTTAAAATCGGCAAACCGGCCGGCCACCGATTCGGAAACATTATAATAAGCCCAAACCTGGGGATTGGCTTCGTACAGTATGATAACAGCTTGCTGGAAAGAGGCCGGTAAGGACGGCAACAGCGCCGTTTTATAATACCGGTTTATCAATTTTTCAAACGCATCTACATTCTTCGTCAGCAAATAACCTGTTCCAATATATTCAAGGGCCTGTCGATTCGGCGGATACTGTTCGGCCACCGCCGTTAAATCCCTCTCCAGTTGATCCGGATTCGATAAAAAGTTTGTTTTGGGCAATCCTTTGCGTTTGCCGCCCAGCAAGGGGTCGTTGTCCACTTGGGCGTCGTTATAAAGATATTTACGGCAACTGTTTGCCCAGCGGGAATAATAAAAAGTCTTGTCCAGCAAATCCAGATACTTTTCGGCCACGGGATATTCGCCGTAAATCAGATTGGTTTGCACCAAGCGCTTGAGCATGCGCGGGTTGCCATAACCCAGGGAACTGACATAACTTTCAAACGCTTTTTCCTGCGCTACGGCGATATTGCCGGCCGTAAAATGCAGCTCGCTCAAAAGGGTGGATATGGAGGCCGTTTTGTTCCAGGGGATAAACAATCCCTGTCCGCCCTGCTGATCGAAAGCAAACGCCTGGTCGGCCAATACTCCTTTTTGGGCCAAAGCCATATTTAGATAGCATAGGTACAGATAATTGGTGAGGCGGCCCTGGCAGGCTTCAATTAACCGGTCCCATTGACAGGTGCGGGCATAATAATCCAGTTGTTTCAGTTTGATTGATTTAGCGTCGTTGTAGAGGGGGATGCTTATCCAGGATAAGGCGCTAATTGCCGCAATTTGCAACAGGTTTGTCAGCCGTCGGGCTTTCTTTTTTTGCGGTTGGCCGTTGCGGAGTACATACGCGCCCGCTATCAGAAGCGGCAGCGAAAGCCATGAAAAATAAATCTCCGGGGGAGCAGCCAGGCCTTTATGAAAATACATGTCCGGCAGAAGGGCAAACCGGTATCCGCCCAGTATAGCGCCGTGCACGCTTGCCCAGGCCGCGACGGCTACTTCGCCCGCAACCAAAAACGTCAGCCCCCAGCCGCGCGGACGGTTTAACGATTCCCACAAAAAGACGCATAAAGCGTACAGGCATGCCACCGCGCCCGCCCACCAGAAAAGAAACGGCGCCGTGACAACGGCCAGCAACAACCTGCGCCGGAAAGCGGCGACCGAAAGATAGAAACAGAGGCTCAAAAGCGCCAAAAGAAAAGCGACCGTTCCCTGTATGAGGTAATTAAAATTAAAGTGCATGAATAACAGGCATAAAACGGGCAGAAAGGAAAGCAGGTACAGGGAACAAGCCGGCGCGACGCGTCGGCAGACAAGAGCCGCGAGGCCTCCGGCGGCGGTAAGCAGGATGGCTGTTATAACCGCCCCGGCGTACGGCAGGATAAAAAACTGCACCAGAAACTCGCCCGTAAGCAAGGCCGGCCCGCCGGGAAGCAGCGCCCTGTCGGCGATATACGGGCCGGAAAACAGGAATAACTGGTTTTGCTCGATAAAAAAGAAATGATACGCATTTGTTTCTTGCAGAAACAGCGCGAGCGCCATAAACAGGAGGCATCCGGGGAGAATTATTTTATATGCGGGGCTGTTAAAAACCATCTGTATGAATCTATCTGACAAATATACAGGATAAAATTCAGTAAGGAAGCTTCCGGCAAAAAACAGTTCCAATAAATTTGCATGTTTTATTTCCAAACGCCTCCTAAGTTGGGCGCGCCCCCCTCGCAAGGAGGGGGTCGGGCTTTCCGCTGCAAGTCCTCGCTCGCCTGCGGCTCGTTCCGGGCTATCCGCTGCAATCCCTCGCGCAGCGCCGCTCCGGTGGCTTCGACGGCTTCGACGGCTTCGACAAGCTCAGCCACCGGAGTGGCGCTGCGGTGGCCCTCGCGCAGGCGACGCTGCGCAGGCGACGCTGCGGTGGCTGAGCTTGTGGTGGCTAAGCTCCGGTGGCTGAGCTTGTCCCTCGCGCCGCTCCGGTGGCTGAGCTTGTCGAAGCCGTCGAAGCCACGATTAGCCGAAAAGCCGGACAATACATATCAATTCCCGACTGATTTTTTTCTTCAAAGACAGTCGACAGTCAAGCACGCGCAAGGCAGGCTTTGCCGACGGCCTTTCGCGTACTTTTTGGCGGGTAAAACGCCCCTCAAAAAAACATAGGTATCCGCGCAAATTTTCATAGGTATGCGCGCAAATTTTCATAGGTATGAAAATATATTTCCTTACCTTATGAAAATTTACGCGGACAGGTATGAAAATTTACGCGCATACCTATGAAAATTTGCGCGGACAGGTATGAAAATTTAGACGGATACCTATGAAAATTCAGACGGACAGGTATGAAAATTCAGGCGCGGTCTGTTTCTGCGAAAAGCGCTCTCTTTTGCGCAGGCATATCCGGCCGTATCGGGGGGGCGCATGGGAGGTGGAAACAGGCTGTCCGGACGGCGCGGAGCGACGCCTGCGCGAGGGAATTGTAGCGGGCGCTCCGCTTTGCAGCAAATCCGCTCCGGCGGCTGAGCTTGTCCCTCGCGGAGCGCCGCTCCGCTCCGGTGGCTGAGCTCCGGTGGCTGAGCTTGTCGAAGCCGTTGAAGCCACGATTAGCCGAAAAGCCGGACTATACATATATATATGTATAGGGGAGACTCTTTTCTTGCGGTCTGCCCCTTTCC
>JAIRYL010000082.1 GCA_031267775.1 Tannerellaceae bacterium | reverse complement strand
TGAAAGGGTTTAGGGCTGAACTCAGAGGAGTAAGTGATTTGCCATTCTACATGTATCGTTGCAGCCTGATATTTGGTTAGCCAAGGGGGAGGGCATCCACGGACTATTGCGCATGAGCCGTTTTTTTGGCATATCATTTCTCCGGTTTAGCACTCATTAATTGGTCATGAACTTGCCGTCTTATGTCTTCGGTCAGCCCATAGTGGAGATCCGGCAATGTCTCGTGGTAGAGCACACCCCATACGACACGGTTATAGAGGGCCAGTTTCCGCCTTAGATGCATATTCTGGCGGCGGTAGCGGATATCCATGAAACGTAGGTAAGAAAATAAACGCACAAAGTAGGTTTTGCCTTTCAAATTATAAAAGGGAGCTTTGAACAAGTAGTCGGCCAATCTGCCGGTGCCGCCGGTTAAGTTCTCACGCACCACATTTTCCTGCGTATCGTATATCTTCTTAATCCCTTCCGTTACGGTCTGCGAGATAAACTCCTTTCGAATCATTTCTTCTGTAATCATGAAGCAAATTAAATCTCAACCGGCGATTTAAAAAAGGACAAAAAAACGCCATCTACCTGTTAGTACAACAAATAGATGGCGCATGGAACAATCAAGACTACATACTTTTCCTACAAGGATAATAAATTTTGTGGCATAGACCACGTTAATAATTAAATGCGGAGGATCACACGATGACCCCACTCAGCCCATAAAGATAAGGGTGGTTTTGACTTCTTTATTTAACCGGCGTAAAAATCGAAGATTTTTATCTAAGTTTGTAAAGGGACGACACAAATGTATAGAAAAAAATTAATATCATATCGTTTGACAAATTATTTGCAGCAATTCAACAGAATCACAGAATTGACAGGTCTTTAAATCCTCTCAATCTGTAAATGCAGCTTCAGCATAAATAAGTTTTACTGCTTATTTATTTCATGTTCCTTAATGGCTTGAACGTATATCTGTGAATTTTCAAAACGGATGACCCTCACGTTCATGCCTTTTTCGATGAAGCCGGATTCGGATACTCCATCGTACCATTCGTCTTCTATCCGTACCTTTCCCGAAGGGCGCAAGATAGTTTCCGCTACGCCTTCTTTTCCTGTCATTCCGGCCGGGACAGAGACGGAGACCGATGCTTCGAGGTCTGTATTCAAAGCTATTTTACGGAAAAGGCCTTCGCGGCCTATCCTGTCGGACAGCAATAGCATAAGGATAAAACCTGCACCCAATCCGAAAAGCACGGTGAGCGTAGCACGGCCGAAATCGGGTGGAGTAACGTTCTCAAAGTTGAAATTTAAGTTGTTCAGTAAACTAAGTATCAATCCGGTTATTATAAGAATAATTCCCCCGATACCCGTCACGCCAAAGCCGGGTATCACAAACATCTCTACGGCAACAAGCAGTATGCCGGCGATAAAGACAAGTATCTCCCAGTTTTGCGCCAACCCGTCGATATACAATGGAGCAAAATACATAACGGCAGCCAGTATTGCCGCTGCCGAAGGGAAGCCTATGCCCGGCGTCTGCAATTCAAAATAGATTCCGCCTATTATGATTAGGATAAGTATGGACTGTATGGCCGGGTTCATCAAGAAACCTTTCATATTGTCAAGCCAGGAAGGCGAGTAGCTTTTCAACTCATAGTCAGAGTAACCAAGGCACTGCGTGATAACCTCGTCAACCGATTCGGCAATACCGTCGCAATATCGCCAGAGAACGGCCTCTTTTGCCGTAAATGTCAAGACCTTGCCTGAGTCGATCAGGTTAGGAACGACAACGCGATCATCTACCATCGCCTCCGCAATGGCCGGGTCGCGCACCCACCTTATTATAGTATCGCGCCCCTGTACAATAGTATCTTTACCGTGAGCTTCAGCCGTTGAGCGAATCATTGCTCTCATGTAGGATTGGTATTTGTCGGGCATGGTTTCTCCGGTTTGATTTACTACTGTTGCGGCGCCGATATTGGCTCCTTTGCGCATGTATATCTTCTTTGCTGCGATAGAAATAAGCACTCCTGCGGAAGCGGCATTGTTGTCGATGAAGACGTAAACCGGTATCGGACTGTATAAAATGGCCGTGCGCATGGAGTCGGCCATATCCACCTGTCCGCCATAGGTGTTTAGATGTATCAAGACACCGTCGGCATTCAAGCTCCGGGCTTCAGCCAGTCCGTTACTCAAGTAGAGCTGCGTTGTATTGTTAATATCTTTTCTTATATCAATTTTGTAAATCAAAGGGTGCTCTTCTGTGGATAAGGAAGAGGCGGTGGCTATCGGTAACATTAACCATAAAAGCCAATATGTGCATCTATTTTTCATGTCTTGCCTAGAATTACCTGTTTTTTGTATTAATAATGTTCAAAAACTATTCTGTTTACAATTTTATCAGTATATTTCGCCCGCAATCCAATTTTTAAAGGAAAAAAACTCGAATATTAACAAATGCGATAATAACTGACATGAACGCACTGCAATTTCAGAATAATTTATTGAGCATACAAGAAAACATGATGAATTTTGCATTATTGCTCACTTCAAATCATCACGACGCCGAAGATTTAATGCAGGAAACGGTACTAAAGGTGCTTGACAACAAAGATAAATTTGTTGACAACTCCAATTTTAAAGGTTGGGTATTGACGGTAATGCGCAACATTTTCATCAACAATTATCACAAAATCATTCGTACTCAAGTAGTAATCGACCAGATTCCTGATTTTGACGGATTGGATATCATTGACGAGTTCGGGCTTGAGACCAGTGAATATTTTTTCCAGTTACAGGAATTGTCGGATGCTATCAATAAACTGGATGACGAATTGAAAATCCCTTTATCCATGCACCTCAGCGGTTATAAATATGCAGAAATAGCCAAGAACCTTAAAATCCCTTTGGGGACGGTGAAAAGCCGTATTTTTTTCGCGCGCCGCGAATTACAGAAGGAGTTAAGCGAATTTTCCATCTGACTTTACCTCTCCCTCGAACATTAACGCCGAATAAGTACTGTGATATGCAAAGATAGGTCGAAGAAGACCATCTTTGCGTTCACATTTTGAACGATATGCAGTTCTGCTTTTGACAGTTCGTCTATCAGCTCCAACACGTTCCGCTCGTTTACATAGGGAGCGAATTTGAGGGCAAAGTCGGCTTCCGGCTTGTTCATGTAGTTTAATTCGGGTGATTGGAAACGATACATAAAATTTTCACGGATAAGGTACTGGCAATAGGCAAGGAAGTTCTTCTGACGCTCCCGTCCGCTATTGGACAGAAGCTCGGCCAAATCTTTCATGCCTCTCACGTTCCGTACCCACGAATTACGCATCATTTCTTTAAAGCGTTCCAGGAAGAAGGCATTGTCATCGCTTATGCTGATTGTTTCCAGCGCTTTGATGTAATTGCCGCCGGAAATACGCGCTACCTGTCGAGCTATTTCGGGCTCCAGGCACTCCTGCCTGACAAGGGCGTCGACCATATCCTCAGTATTTATGGCGCGAATGTTTAAACGCTGAGTACGCGACTGTATCGTGCCAAGCACCAAGTCCGGAGCTTCGGAAACCATAAGGATAACGGTGTTTGCCGGCGGTTCTTCTATGATCTTGAGTAATTTGTTGGCGCAGTCGGGATGTAGCTTTTCAGGTAGCCAGATTAACAAAATGCGGTAGTCGGCCTCATAAATACGCAGGCTGAGCTTACGCATGATCTCTTCGCTTTCTTTCGAATAAATAATCGCCTGTGAATTGCCTACATCTATGCACTCCAGCCAATGGCTGAGGTTGAAGTATGTTTGTTTTTTCAATAGGGAGCGCCATTCGGGAAGGTAGTCGTCACAGACTTCTTTTTTCTTTTTGTCGTTCTTTATGATGGGAAAAACAAAGTGCAAATCGGGATGTGCCAGCTCATTGTATTTCAAACAAGACGGACAATGCCCGCAGGCATCCGTTTCCGAACGTTCCCAGCAATTCAGATAGCGCGCGTAGGCCAAGGCTAAAGGATAAGCGCCGGCTCCTCCCTGTTCGTAAAACAATTGCGCATGGGGCACAAAATGTTTTTGAGCCGACACAATCAGTTGCCGCTTAATATTTTCTTGTCCTATAATATCTTTAAAATACATTTTCCTTTTTATTATGTCAGAGCAAAAGTACTAAAAACAGGCTTTAGTATTATTGGCCGCCACTTATATTGTTGCCGGTAAATAAAGTTTCATCAAAAATATTCCCGAATAATTTGGTTTGTATTACAAACTATATTAAGTTGTGCACCACAAACCGAATTGAAATGCGAATAATGAGAAAAAAGAAGGCAACAGAGCTTTTCAAGCAAAAAACACCCTACTGGGACAAACCATCCTGGGGATGCGGAGTATCTGAGCCGGATACAAACAGTAAACGAATAATTGCTATACATTAATATATACACAACATGGAAAAAGAATTTAATGAACAGGAAAGCCTCAAGTTAATCACCGATATGATAACTCAGGCAAGGAAGCGTTTTCAACAGCAAAACGGCAACGGCATCATCTTTTGGGGATATGCCGTCATGACACTCGCGCTGGCAAATTTCATACTGTTGCAAGCGCTGGAGGGTAAAAGCAGGATGAATGCCTATCTGGTATGGACATTTGCGATTCCGCTCTTTGCGGCGCACTATTTCCTTGAAGCGCGTAAAGCCCAATCAGGGGGATATGCCGGAAATCATCTCAACGATCTGATCGGACACGTCTGGCTGGCTTTTTTGGGAACCAACATAATCCTCGTAGCATCGACCTTTATCCTTGCAGACGTTTTAAGCGAATATCGCGGAGTCATACTCTTTTGGCTCATCACCCCGGCGGTTATGAGCATTACGGGACTATGTTTGTTTCTCAACGGCAAGATTTGTCGCTTCCCTCCTTTTGTGTACGGAGCTGTTGTTTTCTGGGCCGGTGCCTTGTTGTCGGCCATTACGCCGATAGTGTGGAAAATGCAGAGCCTGCAATTTCTCGTCCTGGCGTTTTGCATGATACTAGGGTTTATCGTTCCCGGACATGTTTTAAACCGTAAAGCCAGGCAAGATGTTTAGAGACTTAGATCCACTTCTACACTCGCAGCAGCGGCTTGCAGTCATATCCTTGCTCATATCTGTGGAGGAGGCCGACTTCGTTTTCCTAAAGGAAAAAACCGGAACTACCGCCGGCAATCTCAGCACGCATATAGACAAGCTCAGCGAAGCCGGCTATATCGAAGTCAAAAAGTTCTTTGAAGGCAAACGCCCCCGAACCGTATGCCGTATCACTCCGGCAGGCGTCGACGCCTTTGAAAACTATGTCCAAGCTCTTCAGGACTATATCCGGGCAAAGAAGTAAAGCTTACGAAAAACAGCGCCGGTGTTTCCGGGAACTATTTACCTTGAGGGTGTGTCAAAATAGGTATTCCCTCTTTTTTTAGCACAAAGGCCGGACTTTCTCAAGCTCGGCCTTTGCTATATCCTAAAGTCTTATTAACTTTATGCATTTAAAAAAAACCATTATGGCAAAGTTACATTTTCGTCCGTACTCAACCAACCAAACGGTTCTTTTTCGCAGAGGAACTGAAACGCATCGCCGAAGACCCCGACTTGCAGCATTTGATAAAGAAAGATAAAGAGTGATAAAACGAAAAACTCCTTCTGTTCTCGAAAACAGGGCTCATGCGCAATAGTCCGTGGATGCCTCTCCCTTGGCTAACCAAATATCAGGCTGCAACGATACATGTAGAATGGCAAATCACTTACTCCTCTGAGTTCAGCCCTAAACCCTTTCA
>JAIRYL010000027.1 GCA_031267775.1 Tannerellaceae bacterium | reverse complement strand
TCGGCATTTATCAGTCCTATAACTTTATGATCTCCGTCAGTTCTTCGCTCCTGAAGGATCTGAAGTATTCCCAAAGCAGCAACTACCGCGACCGCATGAATTGGGGGGATTAAACCGGTCTCTCACACATTGTTCCGTCAAACACAACAAATTGTCAATTTTTCTTACAGTTGTTAATTATTTAATAGGATTAAGCGTTTAAGTCGCTGTTACTTTAATTCTCTTATTCAATCTTTTAGGTTCATAATATACCATCCTGTATGGGCTATTGCAGCATTATATTGTGTCCACTGCCAGCGGTATCCGCCTATTGTAGCAGGTATCTTGCTTGGATTCTTAGGGCAGGCAATGATGGGTCGGCCTGGTTTTCTTTTATCAGGCCGAACTCTTTTATTTTTGGTAGCAATTTATCAACGCAAAGGGGATACTCAGTTTTAATCCGCCATAGCGCTGGGCATATTCGTTGAGCCGGGTCTCGATCAGGCCGAATATTTCGCCGGCTTTATCAGGAGGCAATAAAGCAAGCCAGGAATCCATAAATGCCAGGCGAACGAGGTAATGATTGAGCATTGCCGTTCCATTCGCAAACCGGTAATTGAACTGGCTGTATTCTATGTCTTTAATAAGGAAGTCTTGTTTATGAAGTAATGACTTTATCCTGTCGATAGATGGACGTTTGTGTGCAATATGCTGGTACATTTGTTCTATTTCCCTGTACAAATCCATTTCTTTGAGCGCATACTCCAGTTGTCCGTAAAACTCGAACATGCTTTGATCCAGATTCATGGTTTGTATAAACTGTCCGCCGGGTTTCAATATCCGGGCACATTCAGACAATACTTTCTCTATATCTTTCACATTGTTGATACCGTTGTTGCTCGTGATTAAGTCTACCGAATGATCAGCCAACGGAATAGATTCCGCCCGGCCTTCCATAACCTGAATGTTGGAGACGCCATAGCAGTCTATTTTTACTTTCGCTCTCTCGACAGCCTCTTTCCAGGTATCTATTCCGTAAACAATAGAGCTGTTTCCAAATCGCATAGCTATTTCAATCAATGGAAATCCAGCGCCAAATCCGATATCCAGCGCTGTAAGATTCGGTTTGTATTTAATGGCGTCGAGCAATTTCAAGCCGAAAGGAGCCGACCAGAGGGGTAATTCGTCAAATCCGGCCATAACCCTGGTTGGATCGAAATGATTAGTTAGATAGTTCTTCATGAATATAAGTTGTTATGGACGATACGTAAAAAAGCTAATGGAATGCCTTTATTTCAGATATTTTCCGGCAGGAATCGCTACTTTTCCTCTTTCGTGAACTACGCCGCGGTAACTTTCCGGCAAATCAGGATTCGTGCCCTCTATATAATGCGGAAACAGCGGATAAGGGTATACCGGACGACGAAAACGGACGTTTCCGTTTTCGTCGTATGCCGAAGCGACAATCTGTTGCGGAGCGACGCCTTTTTCCACCCATTTGACAAGGGCGGCGAACAAATTGGAATCGCTGTCTTCGGAAAGGCTTGAGATGTTTTGTCCCAATGAGCAGGGACCGGGTCCTCCGCCGCAATGAAACATACCCGGAACAAGAAAATAACGGAAGAAACGCTGAGTCTTTTCCTCGTCGCCTTGTTTTTCTATCACTCTCTCATAGTAATGAACGGCGTCCTGGAAAGGGACAAGCGGGTCTGCCGTTCCTGTGTACATCAGAAGTTTACCGCCGGCAACCCGGAACGTTTCCAAATCCGGATTGTTGGCGTTGAGAATCGGCGCTAATATTGAATCGGCTTTTGCCAGATCGCCGTTAAAATCAAACGTATCAAAGCCGCTGGAGCCAAAAGCCCATCGAAAGGGATAAAAGTGATATTTTATCGGGTCGTTTTGCTGTTCGAAAAGTCCTGAACCTGCCGATTCGCTCCCCAAGGGAATGGACGTGTATATCTGTTCGCCGGTTTTTGGATTGACCGGGCCGGAATAGATTAGCTTCAATAATTGTATTTGCCCGCAAGTAAGACAGGTATCCAGCGTTTCCGGATTAAACTCCGCCATGCGTGGATCGGTTAGAAAATGATCGCCGGGATACCCGCCGTCTTTTCCTGCATTCGTCCGTAAAACGGCATTCGTGATAGATTCTATTTGCTGTCTTGTAAATTTATTTTCCTGATTTTTATTACTTTGCAGGTAATTCCACAAAAAAAGAGCATGCAAATGCGTCCGGTTATTGGCCGGCGCGCCAGCCAAAATACCGTTATAATCATCGGGATAACGCTGGGCGGTCATCAAAGCCTGTTGTCCGCCGGTAGAACAGCCCACAAAATAGGAATAGGAGGGAGGCCTTCCGTACAGTTTCCTGATTACGGCCTTTGCCGCCAACGTCATTTCGTGCGTTGCACGATGGCCGAAATCTTCCCATTTTTGAGGACTAAACAGCAAACTATCCACATGAGGAGAAGTACCCATATCGGTATTGGCCGTAGCAAAGCCGTTCTTTACTCCCGCCGTCAAAGCATTATAGTCGATATATCCGGCGCCGCCTCCGCTTCCGGCTCCTATAAAACGGCCATTCCACTTTTCCAGAGGCGCCCATACTTCGATGCGAATATGCGATTTGACGGCAGGTCTGGAAATAAGAACTACCCGGACATGAGCCGGCAATTCTCCGGCCGGGATAGAGTCGATTGACAGGAGCGTCGCGCCCGGTATATCTAAGTCGCTCCAGCAAGCAGACGCCTCCTGCGCTTTCAAACAGATAAAAAACGGCAACAGGAAAAGGGAAATCAGCGTTTTTTGTTTCATGACCTGCAGTTGCGTTAATCCGGCGGACAGTTGCCGTTACGTTTACAGGTACTGATACTTACAAGGATGATTGCAAGTATAGACAAGGGAAGCGCAAATAATATCGGGTCTATGGCAAACCAGGGATATACCTCTATTAATACATCTTTCCCCCAAATGGCTTTACAGAAACCGATGGGCGCCGCTTCTGCCTTATGGAGGAAAGTCATGGCAAACAAACTGGCCAATGCGCCGACAAACAAGCTGGCCAAAGCGCCTTGCCGGGTAACCCGTTTCCAGTATAACGAACAAAAATAGGCCGGTAAAAATGTGGCGGCGCAGATACCCATGAATAAGGCGGTACCTCTGGCAATAATACTGTCGCTCAAGGTATAACAAATAATGTAACTGACGATAATGGAGCATAATACCCCGAAACGTACCCCCATGGTAGAATTAGGATTTTTCTTACGTCCTAATTGAGGAAAGACGTCCGACCCGAACGCTCCTCCCATCGTATGGAACTGAGCGCTTAGCGTAGACATGCTTGCCGAGAGGATACATAACATAAAAACGGCTCCAAACCAGCCGGGCATAGCTTTATCGATAAATAAGGGAATGATCTTGTCTATATCGCTTACCATTTCGGATGCTACAACCCCCTCTGTTTTTAAGAAGAACAGGTTAGACAGCGGGCCGATATGATAGATAGAGCCTACCGTTATGAAAATGAACAGGCAACCTATCATAACCCCCCTGTTCAGTTGCTTTGTGCTGTCTACGGTCATAAACCGGACGACTAATTGCGGCTGAGCCAGGCAACCGATTCCTACGCCCAATATCAGCGAAGTTACAAGCGTATACCATTGAGGAGAACCTGTTACCGGCATGGCCGTCCACCCCTGATGCCCCAGCGCTTTATACCGTTCCGGAACGAGATGCGCCATGTCTGTCAGTTCCTGATTGGCTTCCGTAAATCCCAATCCCATAAAATGATAAAACCAGAATAACATGAAAAGCATGCATAAAAACATAATCACGGCCTGTAAAGCATCCGTATACATCACGGCCTTCAACCCTCCGGTTATTACATAAGCTGCCACAATCAGCGTAAAGGCCAGCAGAGCCAGGTCTAAATCAATACGGAATATCTGGGCGATAAATACGGCGCCGCCTTTCATGACGACGGCGGCATACAAAGGCATCCCGATAAAGATAACGACGGCTATAAATACTTGTATCGTCCGCGAGTTGTAATGCAATCCTAATAACTGGGCAAAAGTACGCGCGCCATGCCTGACGCCCAGTTTCCGCGTTCTTCTTCCAAAGAAGATAAAGGCCACCACCACGCCTATCAGCATGTTTAGCAGGCAGAGCCATTGAAGCCCCATTCCGAAAGCGGCCGAAACGCCGCCAAAGCCTACAATTGCAGACGCCGAGATAAATGTAGCGCCATAGGATAGCGCCATGACGACGGAGTTTGTTTTGCCCAGCAGATAATCGCCGGCGTTTTTTGTTTGTTTATAACCAATGTATCCCAGCCAGGCTATGGCAAACATATAGAGAAGAACGATAACTCCCAATGCTAACGTGCTCATGCTTTATAGTTGTTTATTGTTATTGTTTTTATCGCCGTCGCTATCTTTATTCCATTGTGCAATGCCGAACCATACGGCAAAAACCACGCACCCGAAAGATAACAGGTAACATATTAAAATCAAGGGGTCTGATATTCCAAACATACTGTATTAAATTTTTATGAGGTCGCTTTCGCAAATATATTCCAATCCCTGACGGCGGATAACTTCGCGCGCCGCTTCGCGGTTGTTTGTTCTTAGTATAAGGATCGCCTTTCCGTTTATAGAGAAACAATACATGTATTCTATGCTGAGCCCGGCCTTAGTGAAATGCGACAAGGTTTCGGCAAAATTGCCGGCAGACGAACCTGTTACGATGGCCAACACATCCGTAAGGTTAGCGCTTACATTGTTTTCTTTAAGTATAGAGCAGGCTTTTTGCGGATCGCTTACAATCATGCGCATGATGCCAAATTCAGACGTGTCGGCTATGGTGGCGGCAACGATACGAATATTCCCGTCGGCCAATAGCTTTAATATCTCGTTTAGTTTTCCATATTTGTTTTCGAGGAAAATAGAAATCTGGTGGACAGTCATTTTACGTTGTTTATATTAGTTTTCTCAAATCTTTTACTCTAACAGATTTTCCTTCCTGCACGGGCAGAGAGCCTTTGGCAAGCAGTTTGATTTTTGGCGTAAGCAACAGTTCGTCCCGCAATTGCCGGGTAATTTCTTTAGTAAGTCGCTGAAGCACGCCATAGTTATCGGTGTAGAGGCTGCTGAGTTCTACCTCTATAAGCATTTCGTCGCTATTGCCAACCGTTTCCAGCGTAATCAGGTAATTGCCGCCTAATTCATGAAACTGCATCAGGATCGTTTCAATTTGGATAGGGAAGAGGTTCACGCCTTTGAGTATAATCATATCGTCGCTTCGTCCCTGGAAGCGGGCGATGCGTTTATGCGTTCGTCCGCAGGCGCATACGCCCGGTATAATGCGCGTCAAGTCGCGGGTACGGTAGCGCAGCAGCGGCATGGCCTGGCGGTTGATGGTAGTTAAAACCAGTTCTCCCGTTTCGCCATCCGGCAGGGGCAGCAATGTTTCGCGGTCGATAATTTCGGCTATCACATAATCTTCCCAGATGTGCAAGCCATTTTGTTCGGTACATTCAAAGGCCACGCCCGGCCCGTTCATTTCCGACATGCCAAAGCAGTTGTAAGCTTTAACGCCCAGCAGTTGTTCGATGCGTTTGCGTTGCTCCTCCGAATGCGGTTCGGCTCCGATACAGATGGTATGCAGTTGCGTCTCTTTGCGCGGGTCGATACCCAATTCGTACATCACCTCTGCCAGGCGGGTGGCATAGCTTGGGATGATGTGCAGGCAGGTAGTACCAAAGTCGCGGATAAACTTAATCTGTCGTTTGGTATTGCCGGCCGCAGCCGGAACGGTAAGCGCGCCCAGTTTTTCCGCCCCATACTGAAAGCCCAGTCCTCCGGTAAACATTCCGTAGCCGGATGTATTTTGAAAAACGTCGGTATCGCGCAGTCCCACCATATACATGCAGCGCGCCACCTGGTTAGCCCATTCGTCGAGGTCTTTCCTTGAATGCAGCACGACGGTAGGATTTCCGGTTGTACCGCTTGAAGAGTGCAGCCGTACGCATTCTTTAAGCGGTATGGCGGCCATTCCGTAGGGATAATTGTTGCGGAGGTCGTTTTTGGTGGTAAAAGGGATTTTCTGCAAATCGTCCAGCGAGCAGATCGTATCTGCCGTTATCTTATTTTCCGAAAAAACTTTCCTGTAAAAAGGAGAGTTAGCCGCTAATTGTATCGTTTCCCTTAATTTCTCAACCTGCAACTGTTTTAGTTTTTCCTGATTCAAGGTTTCAATATCCTGTTGCCAATACGTCATCATTTTAAGAATTGTTGTAAGTAGATTTCTTTAAATTGGTTTACAAAGGTATCATTTATTTGATATTTCAGGCTTGTTTTATAGCAAAATAACAGTTCTTTTTCCCCAAGGCGCCGTTTTCCGCCATCCTTCAGCCAGAAAATACGTGCATAGCCCGTACCCCCGTATGCGCGCATGTTTTGTTAGAATAAGCGTTTTGGTTAAAATTCCATGTGAAATAACTTTCATATCATACAGGACAGTTATTATCCCGCCAGGTACAGGAAGCAAAAAAAATGCCGGCAAACTTGCATCGCGTGGCGCAAGGCTGCCAACATTTATACGGAAACAGCGCCGTTGAAACGGATTGTTTCCCGTTGCGCTATAAACTGTTTTCAAAAGCTTGCCGCAAATCGTTAAGCAGGTCGTCAACATGTTCCAGACCGATGGAGAGGCGTATGGTTTCGGGATAAATCCCTGCGCGCTCCGATTCTTCGGGGGTTAATTCATGGTGCGTAACGCAGGGGGCGTTAATAATTAGCGAGCGGGCGTCGCCGATATTGGGATGATACGAAAACAGGTTCAGCGCCTTGATAAACCGGTAAATTTCGTCCTTGCCTCCTGCGTATCCGAACGAGAAAACGCCGCCCGATCCAAGCGGCAGGTATTTTTCGGCGCGCGCTTTATTATCGGCCTTACCTGTGGCGGGATGGCTCACCCATTTTACCTGGGGATGGGCGGCAAGGTATCGGGCAATCGTTACGGCCGATTCGCTTTGCTTCTTTACCCGTTCGCTCAGGGTTTCGATTCCCTGTAAAATCAAAAAGGCGTCGAAGGGCGAGAGCGACGCGCCGAGCAAAGCCAGGTAGTGCGTGCGAACCCTGGCGGTAAACGGAAAATCGGGAAAGGTCTCTACCACGTTTCTGCCGGCAAAGGTAAACACTTCTTTCTCAAAATGAGGATGCCGCCCGCCCAGCCAGTTGAACGCGCCGGATTCAAGAATGATACCGCCAATGGCCGATCCGTGTCCGCTCAAAGCCTTTGTCGCCGAATAAACAACCACATCCGCTCCATATTTTATCGGGTTCAGTAAATAAGGCGTGGCCAGGGTATTATCTACAATCAGAGGCAATCCGTTTTGATGCGCCAGGCTGGCGATGGCTTCTATATTGGCCACAACGCTCAGCGGATTGGTAACCGTTTCTAAAAAAACAGCCCGCGTATCAGGCCGGATGAGGCTTTTTATTTCGCTCAGGTTATTTATATCCTGCACAACGTCTACCTGCACGCCCAGGTTGGGGTAGAGTTTTTTGTAAGCGTCAAACGTCCCGCCATATATCTGGGCGGCGGCTATCACCCTTCCTCCTTCGGCGGCGTTGAGAATGGCAAAAGATACCGCCGCCATGCCCGACGCCAGCGCTACAGCCGCTTTAGCATGGTCTAACGCGGCAACGCGGGCTTCGAGGGCTATTACCGTGGGGTTTGAAAGACGGCTGTAAAGGAAGCCCGTTTCTTCGTACCTGCCAAGGCGTTCGGCTCTTTCGGGACTGACGGCGTCGAACGAAGCCGTTTGATAGATAGGAACTTGTACCGAGTTGTTGTGCTCGCGGGGAGAATATCCTGCATGTATTCTCAGCGTGTCGAAATGTAAATCGTTGTGCGTACTCATTTTTTTTTATTGAATTAGTTGATATTTTCTTTGACCGAAACGCCGGCGCCGGCAAAATGACCGTCCGGGTTTAAAAGCCGTCCGGCAGGTTTGTACCCGCAGATAGCATGGCAAAGCCTTGCGCAGCCTTCAAAGCGTGTAAATAAATGTGGATAGGAGGTTGTTAGAAACGCATTCGAGAAGAAATAAACATGGAATAGAAGGAGACGTTTTTCAGGGAAACCTGATTTGTTTTTCTTGGTATGATTGAGATTCCTGTCATTGTCTGTATGTTTCTGCTGCAAAGATAGATTGTGAAAATTAGTTACAAAATACCATATTCGTGGTATTTCGACGCCCGGTTGTTTTGTTTGACTGCCGGAAGTTTCGGGGCGAAAATCCGCCGGAACGCCGGAGCGGAAAGCGGAAAGCAAGAAGCTTCCCGCTTTCCGCTTTTAAGGACGTATCTGCTGTCTGCCTTCTTTCAATGGATATTCTTTTCCTTTCCAGATAAAGGTACCGCTTGTTCCGGGCGGTAAAATAAGATTAGCCGTCAGCTTACCTTTATTATCTACCGCATACTCCGCCGTTATAATTCCCAACGGATGAGGCATAGCGCCCGAAACTTCCTTTAGCTTACCCAGCGAAGGGGCAATCTTTATTTTATTGAAACCGGGGGCATAGCTGTCTATACCTAATAAAATACGGTAAAATTCTATATTCGGACTGGCGCCCCAGGCATGACAGTCGGAACGCGAAGGCTCCGGCATTTCGGCCCAAGTGGTAAGGCCTAAAGCCATTTGGTCTCGCCAAATCTGAAGATTGTTCAGCAATAAATCGCCTAAACCGGCCTTGTGTAAAGCCTGGTGAAGGTAATAGCGGAAATAAATCGTAGCCTGATTCAAATCCTTGTCAGACAGGGCGCAATTCATAACCTCTGCGGCCGCCTCGCCCTCTACCATACCGGCCAGAATCGCTAAGGCGTTCACATGCTGCGAATAGTTGCGATGATCATGCGTATCGGCAAATAATTTCCTTGAATCGTCCCAGTATTTGGCGTGGATTGTAGAACGTATGTCCGAAGCTGTGTTTCTATAATGCGCCGCCACCGTAGCCGTACCGAACGCCTCCTCCATATCGGCCGCCGCTTCCAGGGCCAGGATGTACAGCAAATCCTGAAACGACGAATTACCGTCTTTTTCGCGTATGGGTTCTCCGTTGGGGAAGCCCGCCGACCAGTCGGCAAAAAACCAGTGGGGAACAAATCCCAGGCTGAAATCCGGTTTCAGCCATTGTTCATACCACGAAAGAACGCCCCGGAAGGCCGGAAGCAGCGTTTTCAGATACGCCTCCTCGCCCCGATACATCCAGAAATCGTGCCCCATACAAATCCACCAAAGCGAAAAGGAAGGGATAAACTGATGCACGCCCGACGGGTAACGGCTCATGGTAAGGCCGTCGGCCACAATCGACTGTCGTCCCTGTTCGAGGGCGTTTTTCACCATATAAGGGTCGCGGGTATTATACAGGCTAACCATGGCCTGTATGCGCGTATCCCCAAAATACTGAAGTTGTTCATAATAAGGACAATCCATATATGTTTCATTGGCGCAGAGCCTGGCGGTGCGCCAGCCAATATCCAGTATTTTACCAAGCTCCGGACGCCCGGCGGCCGTAAACGTATATTCATTCTTAAAAGGATAGGCCGAGAAAATGCCGTATAAATCATCAATAACCAGCGCTTCGGAGGCCGTACTAACCTGCACGTCTACATAGCGCCAGGTACGCCACCAGAGGGTAGTGAAATTTCTGTTTTCACTGCCGTCGGCTATTACTTTGTCTTCATACCCCATAAACAGCTTCCCGTCTACTACATCCCTGTGTCCTTTTGTATACAGATCGTACGATTTGGTAGTAGCCGCCCGCCTGTTTTCATAAAGCGCTTCGGCATATCCGATGGTAATTTCGGCGTCTTTGCCCCGGCTGTATAATAAAGTAAAATAACCGGTAGTCAACTGTTCGTTATCCAGTAACAACCGGGCTTTGGAATTTGCGGGAATCGTTATTTTGGAAGAGCGTTTCGGAAAATCGCTTGCGCAACGCATACCCTCTGCCCGCCGGACGCTTGCCAACCGTTCGGTTTCCATTGCCATGGGAGGCAGAGGATTGGGCACAAGCAAACGTCCCGGATAGTCGCGAGCGCCTTTAGTAGCCCCGTTTATACCCATTTTGGCCTTTGTCCAGGCCGAATCGTCGTATTCCGGCAATTCCCATCCCCAGGGATAAAGAGCCGAATCCAACCGTTCGCCCGGCCCTGTTACAAAATAGCCTAATACGGCGCCTTTTTCCCATGCGCCATATCCGTTGTTTTTGGCGCAAACCCAGGCAGTATCCGTGTTTACAAATCTTTCCGCATCCGTATTTCCCTGTAAGATAAACCCTGTTTGATTAAAACTGATTTGCGCCGCCGGTTTCTTCTCGGCATAATTCCATACCACAGCCGCCAGCGTATTTTTTCCTTCTTTCAACCAGGGAGCGAGGTCGACCGTTTCAAAATTCCAGTTATAAATATCGCAGCGGGCAGGCCCCAAAGACGCCAAAACCCCGTTTACGTACAATTTATACCGGTTGTCGGCCGATACGTGGATAACAAACGTTTCCGGAACGTTAGCCAGATCAAACGATTTCCGGAAATGATATACCCCGAACACATTCGCCGGTTCATCGGGTACCGATATCCACCGCGCCCCCCACCGCTCTTCAAAAAGACCCGGATTAATCTTAGACTGATTATATCCCTCCAAACGTATCTGGGAAGAAACAGATACGGCGCTACATACTAAAGCAAATAAGGTTACTATCTTCTTCATGACTGATTTATTGTAAACGTTGCGCTACTTCATAACCCGCTTTTAAAGCTTTCAGATTCAAGGCTACAATGTCTTCTCCTTTCCGTTCAAAAATACGGCGGACGCCCTCTTCAATTTTAGCATAATCTATCCCGACAAAGGGAGTGGCGGCGCCAAGCATCACAATATTGGCGGCGCGCGCCGAACCGGCCTCTTTGGCCATAGCCTCTACATCCAAAACCACCTTTTGCGGAAGTTTTTCCAGTTCGGCGTTCACCTTCTCCATATCCGGATAATTCGGAATATTAATAAACGGCCGGGAGTTTGTAACCAGCCAACCCTCTTTTTTCAAATAAGGAAGATAGCGAAGAGCTTCCATAGGCTCAAGGGAGATGATCAAATCCGCCTGCCCTTGGGGAATCAAATCCGAAGAAATGGGTTTGTCGGATAAACGAAGGTTGGACTGCACGTCTCCCCCCCGCTGGCTCATTCCGTGAACTTCGGCCTGTTTCATATACAGCCCTTCATTTAGCGCCGCTTTCCCTATCACGGCGGCAATAGAAAGGATACCCTGTCCGCCGACGCCTGATAATATAATATCTACTTTCATCTTTTAGTCGCTTTTTTCTTTTTGGTTACTGTCTGGATACATGCGCGGCGAGGAATTAAAACGGATACTCCCCTGTATTCAATTTCTTCGCGGATAATTTGTTTCATCTCTTCATGATTCTTCTTTAAAGGGATCATCACGCGGATATGCTCCGGTTCAACCCCGATTCCTTTGCAAATAGCTTCCAGGCGTCCGGTACCTGCAGAATCCTGCCCGCCCGTCATCGCCGTCGTTTCATTATCGGAAATAACAATCGTGATCGCTGTTTTTTCATTTACGCAATCCAGCAGGCCGGTCATACCCGAATGGGTAAAAGTAGAATCGCCTATTACGCTAACAGAAGGAAATAATCCCGCATTGGCAGCTCCTTTTGCCATGGTAATAGACGCGCCCATATCGATACAGCTGTCTATCGCGCGAAAAGGAGGCAAAGCTCCCAGCGTATAACAGCCAATATCGCTGAATACCTTCGCATGCGCATATTCCTTCAGTACATCGTTCAATACATCATACACGTCGCGGTGTCCGCATCCGTTACAAAGGGCTGGCGGACGCTGCTCTACAACTTCGGGAACGGCATAATAGCCGGCTATATCTTTCCCCAAAGCCTTCCCCACGGTATCCGGCGTAAGTTCGCCGTCCCGCCGTAACGTGCCGTCAAGACGGCCATGTACAATTAGGCCTCTCCCCAAAAAACCTTTCAACTGTTCTTCCACCACCGGATAACCTTCTTCCAGTACAAGAATTTCCTTACATTCATCCGCTAATCTTTCAACCAGCTTCTTCGGCAAGGGGTACTGGCTTATCTTTAGCGCAGGATGTTCAAAGCCGTCCGGGTAATTCTCCGATAAATAATTGAAAGCAATCCCTGTTGCAATAATACCCAAATCCTTATTCGGAGCGTCGTAATACGTATTATATCCCGATGTTTCGGATTCCTTTGTAAAAACAGACTGCGCTTCCAGTAATACATTGAAACGTTTGCGGGCTAAAGCCGGTAACAAAACAAACCGTTGCCGGCCATCTTCCGGAAAACTCATCGGATGCTGCTCCTTCGCCGGACGACGAACAACCCCCGAACGGGAATGCGCCATACGCGTAGTTATACGTAACAAGACAGGATATCCCAGTTTCTCGGAGAGTTCAAACCCGTCGTACGCCATATCGTAAGCTTCCTGCTGATTAGAAGGTTCTAACATGGGAATCATGGCAAAATTACCATAAACGCGATTATCCTGTTCATTTTGGGAAGAATGCATAGACGGGTCGTCTGCCGTTATAATAATCATACCGCCATGAATACCGCTCATAGCGGCGTTCATAAAACAATCGGCCGCCACGTTAAGCCCCACATGCTTCATGCAGCAAAGCGTGCGCTTCCCGGCATAACTCATACCCAAAGCAGTCTCCATAGCCGTCTTCTCATTGACGCTCCATTTACTGTGGATACCTCTTTCCCTTGCCATGGAAGACGACTGGATATATTCCGTTATTTCGGTCGAAGGAGTTCCCGGATAAGCATAGACGCCGGATAAACCCGCATCAATAGCTCCCTGCGCTATCGCTTCATCTCCTAAAAATAAGTTTCTTTCCATTTAATAAATATGTTTATTACTTGTTGTCTCTTTTCCGAATGGCCAAAGATACATTTTTTGAATGATTTCCCTATCGCTTCACCGAATCTTTCGCCTGTTCAGTTCCGCCTTGTATCGTTCGGCATTTCTGTTATGCTCGGCCAGCGTAACGGCAAAATTATGACGCCCGGAAAAATCCTCCTTCGCGCACATATACAGGTAATTATGTTGCATATAGTTCAATACTCCATCCAATCCCTTAATAGAAGGTATCCTGAGCGGACCCGGAGGAAGACCGGCATGTTTATACGTATTATAAGGCGATTCTATTTCAAGATGTTGATACAGTATCCGTTGCAAAGAAAAATCTCCAACGGCAAACTTCACCGTAGGATCGGCCTGCAGAGGGATACCGCGTTTCAAACGGTTGAGATAAAGACCCGCTACCACCGGATATTCGTCGGCAACCGCCGTTTCTTCTTCCACAATAGAAGCTAATATAGCGACTTCTACAGGCGTTAAACGAATAGCTTTCGCCTTACTCAGGCGCTCGCCGGTCCAAAATGCGTTATATTCGCGATACATACGTTGCAGCAGTTTATCAGCCGCAATATTCCAGTATACCTCATACGTATTGGGAATGAAAAGAGCAGCTATTGTTTCAGTCGTAAATCCCAATGAATCGCAATAATCCGGATCATTCATTAACGACAGGATATCCTCCCCGCTAATCATTAACGACTCGGATAAACGCTGCGCAAGATCATATTTAAAACGTATATTATTAAATGTAATGCGAGTAGCCGTCTGTTGCCCTCTTCGCAGCATATTCAGCAGCGCCATATTATCCATTCCCGGTTCAACGGCATAACGCCCCGTCTTCATATTATCCCGATATCTCAACGCCTCGGCTATACGCCTGAAACTGCTAATATTGGAACATCCGGCAGAATCAACCAGTTGCCTGCATAAATCAGTAAAGTTTTTCTCCGGGCCTATATATACATAAACAGTTTTATTTATTTTAAAATTAGATACATATAAGAATCTATAAGCTCCAAAACCAATAACAACAAGACTTACTATAAGAATAGAAAACAGAATTATATACAGCCGTTTCAACTTATTTTGCTTTTTCATGTAAATTAATAATCAATTAATACCGGAAATTGCCTGCAAAAGTAACATCTTTTTCTCTAAATAATCGTCAAAAAACTTTGCTTATTCAGAAATATAACGCTATCTTTGCCCGCGCAATTGGTAAAGCAATGCCTTATTTCCTGAAGGAGGGATGGGTGAGTGGCTGAAACCAACAGTTTGCTAAACTGTCGTAC
>JAIRYL010000153.1 GCA_031267775.1 Tannerellaceae bacterium | reverse complement strand
GATTCCCCTATTTCGCACATTGCCGGTTCCTCCTCGCAGGGAATATTTTCGGCCACAGCATCAAGGTTCCGAAGTAATTCCGTCGCTCGCTGATTAATATTTGCCTGTGGCAGACGTTTCAACTCGGGAAGATTGATTTCGGGTTGAACGGAATCGAGCATACTGAATGTTTCAACTATATCCTCCTTCCCGCCTTTGGTTCGATAACGGTTTAATTCCGTCGCTACGGCATATCCCGTATTTCCCCCCACATTAGTAAGCAGACGCACGACGCTGTTACCGTCCGCAAAATACATTTTCTGGTCGCCGCCTACACAACTCTCCGACCAGCTGCCCGCCTTGCCGGTATCAACCATTTGCCCGTTATAGTCATCCCACATGTAAATGCTTCCATTGTCGCCGCATAAATACATATACCCGTCTTTACCGGTTTCCACCCAAATATAGCCGCGCGAAGTGTCAAGCATGGCGTTTTCTGCAAACCCGAACAATCCGTCAGCAGTAGCCAAACGTAAACGGTATGCCCTATCTAAGGCGCCACGACGGCCTGACTTGTATATATAGCCGCCGGTAGGGTAAGTACTTGGATTGTATGTTATGCTGCCCACCTCCACATAAAGACAAAGGTTGCGACCGCTAAAGAAAAAAATATATCCGCCCTTCTCGCTGATAGCATGTCCGGCGACTGAATACGAATGAATCTGCTTAACATTCCGAAACCACAGTCCCGCACCTCCGTAAAAATATCCGGCAACGCCAGCTTTAAAATTCATTGCACCCACAAGCGGATGCGGCCTGACAAGACCAGTAACGTCGTCGAAATAATATCCGCCAAGGTTGGAAAAGAAAATCGGCGAACGAAACCCTTCTCCGTAATAGCCCCCTCCGGCCCCGCCGACGCCTGCAAACGTACCTGCTGTGATATTTGACTGCATAATTACGAAGGGGTTGGACAGCAGCGAATACCACAGTCCCGTATTGGCCTCGCCACCAAAAAATATTCTGTCAAAGGCTGTTACAGCCCACGTAAACGCGCCCGTGACCTTGTTGGTGGGCTTTATTTTCGCGGCGGCGTAATCCACATACCAGATACCATTATTTCCAAACACAAAGAGAAAATCTATAACCCTCGAAAAATGCTTGGCCGCAAAATTGCCGCCTCCGTCTACCGCTACATTTTCAAATTCTATTGTTTTATCGACAAAACAGCAGACGAAATTGCTCCATTTAAGCGACAGGCAGGCTGCGCTTTCGATAATAGCCTCAGACAAGTATTCCGGCTCGGTTTTAAACGTAAACTGCTTCACAGCCGCTTCGGTGCGTGCCTCAATATTCGATTCCGAAAGCGCTTTGTATTCCGATTCCGTGAGAGACGGCTCTACATCTGTCAAAAGTGATTTTGTTATTTCTTCTTTTAGCACTTCGTTAACATATCGCCGGTACATCAGCGCTTTGGCAAAAGCAATGCCAGGAAAAGGCTCGCTTGGGGTCGATTGACAGATATAATCCGCAAACTCAATTGTCTCAAAGACTGTCGGCAATTCGTAATCCTCGCACATCTCTTTCCCCGCAACCCATCGAAACGACAGGCTTGGCGGCAATTTTCCCGTGCCACTGTTCGGCATTTCATAAACCGTTACGCTTCCTTTCGTTATGTAGCTTGCCTTATGTTCCTGCAAAGCGTATCCGTCTTTCACAATCACCCGAACACCGTTTATGAGTATATACTTATGTTTGAAAATAAAAGCCGTAGCGTCGCTGTCTCCGTCGTTAAAAAAATAACTGTCAAGTAAATATGTCTTGTCAATATCGAAATTCACATTACGGCGTTGCCTGTCGGAGATATTCCGGTATTGCTTCAATTCGCTTTCGTAGTTCATCGTCTGACGGCTTATCATCAAATGCAACTCCGTAAAAAACTGATTTGCCGCATAATCAAAATCCTCAACAGGACGGACATCCGTATACACAATCTTGTTTACATAATCTTTTACCTTTGCATCGTTCTCAAACCAAACAGGATTTGAGACCGCAAGTTCTCCGGACTTGTCGCGAAGAACAAACCGGCAAGGCCCTATCCGGTTCACGGTATTGAGGAATGACACGAACAAAAAGCATTTTCCCGCCTTCTGCAGCAGAGGAATGGGAGTTGTAATGTCCCGCTGTATCAATGTCAACGTATCGGCGTCTATCAGATCGATTGCATATCCCGTAGCAAGAGGAAGCTCAACATTAATCAGGAAAGCATAATACTCATTCGGAAAAAAGAAAGTAAAAGCCCTGTGCGCTTCGCAGCCTTGCGGAGCATAAATATCCGTTATCCGGCTTGCCGGCTCGCTCCATCTGATAAAATTATGTCTGTTAAATGTATCCATCTTTTTAAAATAAAAGTTAAAAACTAAAAGTTAATAGTTACAGGTAACCGTCTGACAGTTTGGCGTCGCCCTAACTTTTAGTTTTTAGTTATTAGTTATTAACTCTGCTTGCTTTCCACCACACGTTTATTGTATTAAGCGCCACCTTGCCTGTGCTTACTCCCGTAAACGTAACAGTGTAAAGAGCGTTACCTTTTGTTATCCCATTTTTATAATCCGAAAAAGAAGGCGGCGGAGTTGGCTGCGGTAATTCGGAGGGGTCATTAGGCGACCATCCAGATACCGTAAACTCCTCGCCGTAATCCGCCTTATTCAACTGTTTCACTTCTTCCAGTTCCGAAAAATCGAGTTTCCACACATACTCTGCATCGGGCTGTGGAGTATTCTCGTCGTCATAAGTCGGCTGTTCGACGTTATCGGCATTACGAAGCAGCAATGTCAAACTTGCAAGCTCCCTGTATGCGTCGTATTCCATTTCCATAACCCAGCCCGTCTTAACCGTCCCCGTGCGGTCGAAAAATTGAATATACCCGTTATTCTCCTCGTCGCCGAGCCGCGAAAGCAAACTGTCCCTTATACGTAAATAGTCTTTTGCGAACATCGGAGTTTTGAACTCCGCTATCGCCGGAATGAATTTCTTGTTTCTCGAAACAGTAAAATTCTGATTCTCCACAATCAGGAAAGATTCAGTTTTCAACTGTGTTGCAAATTCGCCGTTCTGTTTGTAGAATTGACATTTTACCTGTTCCTCCACCGATTTGTGATAGCATACCGACGACAGGAAAGGCATCCAGCTAAGAACCATCCGTGCCGGTGATATGCGGGCGTTATAAATACTGCTAATGTCGTCTTCACCGAAAACAAAGCTAAACGCCTCGCCGCGTTCGCACTCCAAAGGATTGACGTCCGACATCGTAAACAGAAAAATACTGTCATCGTTGCTGTCAGAATCTTTTGGCTTATCGGCAAACTGGATACGTCTTAAAATCTCTATCATATAGCCCGAAGTTATAAACTTGGCTTTTTTTGTAACCTTACCTTTGAAATGTTTAAAAGGTAAAAGATATTGCCGATAAGTATTAAATTCCAAAAGCGTATGCAGGTCGTTATCCGCGTATTTTTCGTATCCCGTTTCAAACTCATTCAGCAATAAATCTTTTGCGGTTGTTTCAGTATAATCGAATACTTCTTCACATTCATATACGCAATATTCGGGATTGAAAAACCACATAACCGGTTCGACCCGCAGCATCGAAACGCCTTTTTCTTCGATAAACGAATAGCCCAGCGCCCAGATAGCGTTAAGCGTTTCCATGAAATCTTTTAGCGTACCCGTGATTTGCTTAAAATCCTCTGCAAACTGTCTAACTCTAAGACCGTTTGAAACCGTATATTTACCGCGTATGGAATCAAGAAAATCCGATTTTAACACCCGTCCTCCGGTGTTCGTTGTGATACGCAAATTCTGTTCAAAGGCTTCTACCAAATCAAGAACCTAACAGGAGGAAGCCGGAGCTTCGGTTAATGCCGTTACGCTAAAAAGCGAGCTTTTCAGGGTGGTTGCTACCGCCCTGAACATCGAATCCGAATTGGGGAAGGCGATTTCAATAAAGGCATAAACTCTTTGTTCTTTTACTAAAGACGCTTCAACGGTATAATCCGCTTGTAAATCTTTCAATTCCAAAGTTAAATCAGGGGCATATCCGCTAAAGATTTCAACCTGCGCAAGAATTTGCCTGTTCCCGACCTGCATACCCAAATTGTCCGGAATATCGGCAAACATACGCAGCGTAATTCGCACAGAACCTATACTGCTGTTTCTACTTGCGTCTGAAACCAATAAATCTAAACGGCATTTCAATCTGATATTGTATATTCCGGCCTCGTCTGTTTTAAACTGATAATCAAAATTATTATAATGATAATTTATACTGTTCCCATCCAAAATCCAACTCGAAGACTTCATAACGCCCTCATTAAATTCATCGTATCGGTTATTATAGGTGAGCAGTTGCTGTGTGTATTCCTTATAGGCAATATCCGCAAATTCTGCCTGCTTCTCAATATCCGTTACCCCCTCCAAATCACATATCGCGCTTTTCGCTATACGTTTGGAGTGCAGAGTTATGTTTTTTGAACTTACCCCGCTAAGCGTGACGCCGTCAATGGATTGCACGGATTGCAAATCCACCGGAGTATCAAACCGTGTACGGAAAAGTTCTTCAAAGTTAGTGCGTTCGATTTCAATGTTTATCGTTGCGCCGTCGTCGCTGTAAGTAGCAAATTTCAGAAGTCCCTTAAACAGTACAATCCCGTTTTGTTCCATTCTAAATTCTACCTCCGCATCGGCCCCGCACATTTCCCATTCGTGTTTTATTTCATCTCGTCCGGCTTCCACATCAAAACCGAGAGTAGTCCCCGACTTTATGAACTCCGTAGAAAAACCGAAATAATCCTTATCCCTTGTCAGGGCAATAACCATGCCGTCAACGCCTACAGGTTCGTTTATATGCGTTTCCTTCTCTTCCCGAATAAACCGGAGAATAAAGGTCGTCGGAGCGTCGTATAAATTATATTCAGCCATTGCCTCCCGTTCTTATTCGTTCGTGTTGCAATTCCCGACAGGACGCAACCCGCCCAATATACGTTGTTACACCTCTCTCGTCGAAAATCGTCTGGAACACCGGAATACCCCGAATTGCTTTTGACACTGCAGCCGAGATAGCTCCCTCGTCAAGTTTGCGGGATTCCAAGCTGATTATCTCCCGCTTACCCGTAATTTCGGCAGCGTTATTCAGATAGAAATTTTTCAAATCCGTTACTTGCGACAGTCTTTCAAACTCTTTTGTTTTTTCGTGCCAGTTCGGATACACCTTTGCCCCCCGAGGCAAATCCACTATTGCCGGTTTATCCCCGTAATAGCGTTGTCCTTTATATTCTATAAGCTCGCCCCCGCGTTCAAACACTTTGGCAAGTCCTTGCGGTGTGTTTTGAGAGCCTCGCCAAAACTCCGGAATCGGCTTTGCCTGAATATACATCGCCTGCGCCAACCCAAGAGCGAGGTTTATAGCGGCAAGAGCGGGTCCGGCAACGGGGATAGTCAGGGCGGCATTATAAGCCTGATACGCTTTTATTATAGCGTCAAAAACTGCAACCTGCTTATCTATAACCGCCTGTTTACGTTTTTCTTGACGCATCCGCGCATTATATTTCCGTTCAACGGCTTCCTGCGCCATTTTGTTACCCTCGTACTCCTCTTTTTCCCGTTCCATGTCGGACTGTAAAACATTAAGCCTTTGGTCGCTTACGTCTTTGAACATTCCCGCGCTGAAACTGATAGCCTCCTGTATAGTCCCCAGCGTTGCCTGAATGAGTTCCCTTTTTTGATCCTCCTCCTTTCGCGCCATATCAACTCTTTTTTGCATCGCTTCCATTTCGAGAGAGTGACGTGTATTCAAATATTCCTCTTCGGAAATAAGTTGTTTGTCCCAAAGATTTTGATTCGCCTCCAATTGCAGAGCTATACTGTCTAATTCGAGCTGGTCGTTCTCTTTTTTGAGCTTCCAATTATCCTTATGGCTTTCTCCGTTGGTTGCCATTTTCAAATCATTTTGGGCTGCCTGCTTTTCGTTGGCGTTTACGGATTGTTGCGCATTATGCCGTATTTCGGCGGCGGCTTTATCCTTTTCAAGTTTTTCCTTTGCCGCGAGTTCACGGGCATTTGCCGCTGCAATCAACGCCTCGCGGTCTTTCGTGTTCTGCTCTGTGTATTCTATACCTGTTTTCTCTAATTCATTCTGTGTTTCAACGAGTTCTTTTTTCAGCTGATATTCTCTTTCGCTGCCAACAATCACCGTTTCAAGTTGGGCATTAATGGAATCTATTTTCAGATTTAACGCAAATTCCTTTCTCTCTTTGTTATAGGTATTAGTGAGGTCGGTTATTGCTTTTTCCCGTTCCGCCTCAAGTCTGATAAGT
>JAIRYL010000081.1 GCA_031267775.1 Tannerellaceae bacterium | reverse complement strand
AAAGAGCCGCCCCTACATTATATATATATGTATAGTCCGGCTTTCCTTAGCGCGGAAAAAAAAGTCCGTTTATACGGAGATTTTGCTGCATACGTATGCGGTCAAATTTTCATACGTATGCGGCCAAATTTTCATACGTATAGAGTGCAAACTCTATAAGGATAGAGTAAAAACTCTATACGTATGAAAATTTACTTCCATAAGCACGCAGCAAAACTTTCATAAGTGTGCGCCAAAACTTTTATAAGTGAGAAAATTTATTTTCGCAAGCAAGAAAATTTGAAGGGGCTTTTTTCCGCCTGAAAATACGCGCAGGCCGTCTTTGAAGAAAAAAGGATTCGGGCGGGCGCGAGGGGAAGGGCGGGCGCGAGGGGAAGGGCGACCACAAGGGTCGCCCCTACGTATAATGGTTCGGTTTTCGGATAACCGGGGCGGGGGTTTCTTTGGGCGGCGCGGAGCGACGCTGCGTGAGGGATTGGAGCGGATAGCCCGCAACGAGCGGAGCGCAGCGGAGGGAGAGAGGACTTGCAGCGGAAAGCCCGACCCCCGACTCTTCGGGGGGCACGCCCAAATTAAATTAAAAATTAAAAATTAAAAATTTGCACATGGATCAGAGGCTTCTTGCATGGGGGGAATGATTGCCGTGCCTTTTTTTGGTTCGATTTATTTTCATTTTTCATTTTTCATTTTTAATTCTTCATTCAGTAAGTTCTCCATTCTCTTGCGGCGGAGCGGGCTGTTCTGAAAAAGAGGCGGCTCTTACGCTTATTTCCGTGATATTTATGTACTTTTGTTTTCGCTAAACAGATTAAATTTTGATGTATGAGGAAGATATGGTTTGTATTATTTGCAACCTTTGCATTTATTTCGTGCGAAGGGCCTGTGGGGCCGCAGGGGCCGGAGGGTGATCCGGCGGGTTTGTGGGAAGAGGATTCGTTTGTGGTCAGTCCCGGCGAATGGGCGACGGCTAAGGGCGCTGTTCCGGGAACGGCCAGTTTTTATTATTTCCATCAGCGCGACTGGCCTGCCATGGACGAGTTTGCCGTAGAACGGGGTATCGTGGCAGGTTATGTGGAAGATTTTAACGGCGCTTACACGGCGCTGCCTTATGTTTTTCATGATACGGATACGTATGACTTTACGGTTACTACCTCGCTCAGTTTTTACAAGGGAGGGTTTGAGATACAGGTAACCAACAGCGACTTTGCGCCCGTTCCGCCCCAGCGAGACATGGTATTCAGAGTCATTATTTTTAAATAAACCCGGCCGGATATGCAATCGCATGTAAAAACGCTAAAGGCAACGGTACAGGCGCTTTCGGAGGAATCGTATTGCCAGCTTACCTATCGCGATACCAGGTATAAAGAGGCTTTGCCGTCGGCCGAGACGCTGAAAAAGATAGTGGAGCTTTGCCGGGCTGTCTTTTTTCCCGGTTATTTGAGCCATACCCGCATCGACAGGCAAATGATTTATTACCACATGGGCGTGAACGTGGAAACCTTGTACCATTTGCTGTCGGGGCAGATTTATGCGGCGCTTTGCTTTGCGGACAAAGCGCCTCCCTGTTATGACGCCGAGCAGGCGGCGAGAAAGGCAAAAAGCCTGTCGGAATCATTTATAGCCAGTCTTCCGGCAACAGGCGGCCTGGTGAACACGGACGTTGAAGCCATTTACGGCAACGACCCGGCGGCTCCCAACCACAGCGAGGTAATCTTTTGCTATCCGGGCGTGAAAGCGATGACCAGCTACCGCATTGCGCATGAACTGTTTTGCCTGGACGTCCCCTTTCTTCCCCGCATGATTTCGGAGATGGCGCATTCGGAAACGGGTATCGACATTCATCCCGGCGCTACGATCGGTCGCTACTTTTCTATCGACCACGGAACGGGCGTGGTAATTGGAGAAACCAGCGTGATAGGAAACCATGTGCGCTTTTTTCAGGGCGTAAGCCTGACGGGCGGAGAACCGCGTTTGGACGCAAACGGCAACCTGATTCGCGGGATACCGCGTCATCCCGTTGTGGGAGACCGCGTTACGATTCATTCCAACGCCACGCTCACAGGCCGTATCCATATTGGCGAAGGGGCTACTATTTGCGGAAACGTCTGGATTACGCGCGACGTTGCTCCGGGCGAAACCATCTCTCAACAAACTATTGACCATTAAAACAAAAGCCAGGTGAATTTTGAAATGATTGCCAAAACCCTGTACGGGTTGGAAGAACTGCTGGCGGACGAATTGCTTGCCTTAGGAGCCGGCCAGGTGCAAACCGGTCGCCGCATGGTTTCGTTTACAGGAGATAAGGAACTGCTCTACAAGGCGAATTTTCATTGCCGCACGGCGCTGCGCATCCTGAAACCCATCTACCGTTTCCAGGCAAAAGACGCCGATACGGTTTATCAAAAGACAAAAGAAGTAGCGTGGGAAACGTATATCTCGCTCGATAAAACATTTGCCATTGATTCGGTTATTTATTCGGAAGATTTCAATCACTCCAAGTTTGTGGCCTACCGGACAAAAGACGCCATTGTAGACTATTTTATGGAGAAATATGGCAAACGCCCTTCCGTGCGGGTAAACAATCCTGATCTGTACATCAATATCCATATTTCGCATACCGACTGTACGCTGTCTGTAGACAGTTCGGGCGAAAGCCTTCATAAACGCGGATACCGCACCGAACCCACCGAGGCTCCGCTCAACGAGGTACTGGCCGCCGGCCTGATTCTGAAGACGGGCTGGAAAGGCGAGCGTCATTTTGTAGACCCCATGTGCGGCTCCGGAACGCTGCTGATAGAAGCGGCCATGATTGCCCTGAATATTGCTCCGGGCGTGTATCGCAAGGAATTTGCCTTTGAGAAATGGCCTGATTTCGACCGCGAATTATTCAATCAGATTTATAACGACGAGCGTAACGAGCGCGCCTTTACCTTTAAATGTTTTGGCAGCGACATATCTCCCTCCGCCATACAGGCGGCCGGGAAAAACATCCGCAATGCCGGGCTTGCCAAATATATCGAACTGAAAGAATTGCCGTTTCAGCAATTTGTCCAGGCGCCGCAACCGGGTATTATGGTTTGCAATCCGCCCTACGGCGAACGAATCTCGTCGCGCGATTTGATGGGGCTATACGCCATGATAGGCGAACGGCTGAAACATGCTTTTCTTTCGTATCAGGTGTGGATTATCAGCTATAAAGACGAATGCTTTGACAAAATAGGCTTGCATCCCAAAGAAAAAGTAACCCTGATGAACGGTTCGCTGGAATGCGAGTATCGCTGCTATGAAATATTTGAAGGCAAAAACAAAGAGTATAAAAAAGCGCTCGGCGAGGGCGAAAAACCCAAACGCCCGGAAAAAGAGGCCGGAAAGCCGGGCGAAAAGCGCGTTCTTAACTTTAAAACAGACCGGATAGACCGCCCGGAACGCCGGTTTGCCGCCGCTCATGCGAAAGAGGCCGGCCTGCCGCCCGACCGTCCGGAACGCCCGGCTAAAGGAATCGTCAAAAAAAGACGGGATACGTTTAACGATTAAAAACAAGCAAACATTACATCTATGAACATCTTACTGTTGGGATCGGGCGGCCGGGAGCATGCGTTAGCCTGGAAACTGGCGCAAAGCCCCAAGATTGACCGCCTGTTTATCGCTCCCGGAAATGCGGGAACAAGCCATGTGGGAACTAACGTGCCGGTAGCGGTTACCGATTTTCGGGCCATCAAAAACGTGGTATTGGCAAACCGGATCGACCTGGTGGTGGCAGGGCCGGAAACTCCGCTGGTAAACGGGCTGTACGATTTTTTTAAAAACGACCCGTCGCTGCAAGACATTCCCGTAGCAGGCCCAAGCAAACAAGGCGCCCGGCTGGAAGGAAGCAAGTCTTTTGCCAAAGCGTTTATGGAACGCCGCCAAATACCCACGGCCCGCTATAAAAGTTTTACCGCCGACGCGCTGGAAGACGGGTATCGCTTTCTGGAATCTTTGCCTTCCCCTTATGTGCTGAAGGCCGACGGGCTGGCGGCAGGCAAAGGCGTACTGATTATACCCAAGCTGGAAGAGGCCAGAAAAGAGCTTCGCGCCATGCTGAACGGCCGGTTTGGCGCCGCCGGCCAGACGGTTGTGATTGAAGAATTTCTCGACGGCGTGGAATGCTCCGTTTTTGTGGCTACGGATGGCGCCGACTATAAGCTGCTGCCCGTAGCCAAAGACTACAAGCGGATAGGAGAAGGCAATACCGGACTCAATACCGGCGGAATGGGCGCCGTATCGCCTGTGCCGTTTGCCGACGGGGTATTTATGCAGAAAGTGGAAGAACGCATCATCCGCCCCACGATAGAAGGGCTGAAGGCCGAAAATATAGATTATAAAGGATTTATCTTCTTTGGCCTCATAAGCGTAAAAGGAGAGCCGCTGGTTATCGAGTATAACTGCCGCCTGGGCGACCCGGAAACGGAGGCGGTTATCCCGCGCATCCAGAGCGATTTAGTGGAGCTGCTGGAAGGTATTGTGCGGGGCGACTTAAAAACCCGCCCGCTTGAAATAGACAAACGCGCCGTAGCCACCCTGATACTGGCCAGCGGAGGCTATCCCGAAGCGTTTGAGACGGGCAAAGAGATTCAAGGGCTTGACGCCCCGCCGTGGGCCGCTACCGTTGTGTTTCATTCCGGCACAACCGCCCGGGAAGGAAAAGTCCTTACCGGCGGCGGGCGCGTACTGGCCGTAAGCTCTTACGGAAGCACCCTGAAAGAGGCGCTGACCCAGTCGTATAAAAGGGCTGGAACGATCCATTTTGAAAAGATGTTTTTCCGTACCGATATAGGATTTGACTTATACTGACTGACCAGATGAAAGGAAGGCGTCCGATACCGACAAAGCAATATACGATAGAAAGGCCTGGCAGTTATATTTTTCTGCTGGCCGTTCCGCTTGTTTTCTGGATGGCAGGGTATGTTTTTTCGATAGGGTATCCCGTTTACGCCGGCGCTTCTTCCACGCCTTTGTGGAACAGGGTTTGCGGTATATTGCCTAATAAGGAAACAAGCTATGCCGCCGGTTTGCTGCTAACCGCCGGAGGCGCCTTTCTGATTCACCGGGCTAATTATATACTGATTATTATCCGGAAAAAAACATACCTTCCCTTTCTTATTTACATCCTGCTTGCCAGCGTCAATCCTGATTTTCTGCCGCTAAAATCTACATCCGCCGGCGTTTTTTGCCTTATCCTGGCAATGTACCAACTGTTTACTTCCTATCATGACGAGCATGCCACCGACAAGGCTTTTAATACGGCTTTGTTTATTGGAACCGGAAGCTTGCTCTGGGTGCATATCCTGTGGTTTTTCCCCCTGTTCTGGATTGGGATGTATAATTTTAAAACGTTAAACGCCCGCACCTTCCTGGCTTCGCTCACAGGATTGGGCGCCGTGTACTGGTTTCTTCTGTTATGGTGTTTTTTGCAATGGGATTTCACGCCTTTCACCGTTTCGTTTTCGGCGCTGGCAAAAGTCCGTTTTCTTCAGATAACAGGTATCGGACTGATCGACTGGGTTCTTATTATCTACCTGGCTTGTTTAACGCTGG
Source organism: Tannerellaceae bacterium (assembly GCA_031267775.1). Classification (GTDB taxonomy): domain Bacteria; phylum Bacteroidota; class Bacteroidia; order Bacteroidales; family Tannerellaceae; genus DFXE01. The sequence continues at coordinate 14,308 of JAIRYL010000081.1, read as the reverse complement.
CGGCGGCGCTGTATATTATTACGCACGAGCACGACGAGAATATACGCACTCGCCAATATTTGTTTTTCCTGATTGTTTTTGCCATCCTGTCGTTTGGCCTGTTCTTCCTGTATGAACAATCGTCCGACGAGTTTCTGTGTATAGCCTACATGCCCGTTTCTATCTTGTTAACCCATTTCTTCACGGTTAAAAAAGGGAAGAAAAGATACCAGGGGTTTTATGCGTCATGTATCATTTATATCATTTTATCCTTGATCCGTCTGTGGAATTCTTTATTGAATACGGTTATATAGGGGTTTTTATCGCTTCTTTTCTGGCGGCAACCATCCTCCCCTTCAGCAGCGAAGTGGTACTTACAGGCGTACTGCTGGCAGGCGCGTCTTACTGGCCGTGTATGACGGCCGCTACCGCGGGCAATTTTCTGGGCGGGATGGCTTGCTACTGGCTGGGGATGCTGGGCAAGGCAGCCTGGATAGAAACGTATTTGAAACTGGACAGTGAAAAACTGAACAGGGTGCAAAACTGGATAAAAAACAAAGGGGCCTGGAGCGCTTTTTTTGTTTTCTTGCCGGGAATTGGCGACTTTATTGCCGTAGCGCTGGGTTTTCTGCGGGCTAATGTATGGATTGTAGCCATCTCTATGTTTATAGGAAAAGCCATCCGGTACTGGGTGTGGATGGAGTTTGTTTTTAAGGTTCAATCCATGTTTTAACAACCGTTTCTGTCATGAAATTCAGCACACAGGTTACAATCCCCGAACCGGCATTTGATATATCGTATCACGACAAAATCATGCTGATAGGCTCCTGTTTTGCCGAAAACATGGGGCATAAGCTCCAGGAGGCCAAGTTTACGGCAGACGTCAATCCCTTTGGAACGCTATACAATCCGTTGTCTGTGGCGTTGGCCGTGAAGACATTGCTGCATCCCGCGCCGTTTTCGTCCGGCGATTTGTTTGAACACGAAGGTCTTTTTCACAGTTTTGCCCATCACAGCCGTTTTTCGTCTCCTGCTCCCGACGAATCGTGCAACCGGATCAACCGTCAATTAACCGCATCGGCCATCTGTTTAAGTAAAGCCACCCGTCTGCTCCTTACGTTTGGTACGGCGTTTGTATACCGGTTGAAAAGCAACGGGCAGGTTGTATCCAACTGTCATAAATTACCGGAAAAGATGTTCTGTCGCGAAATGGCTTCGGCCGACCTTATCGTACGCGAATGGAATACGGCGCTTCTCTCCCTGTGGGAACAAAATCCGGATATAAAGATCCTGTTTACGGTTAGCCCGATACGCCACTGGAGAGATGGCGCGCATACCAGTCAACTTAGCAAAGCAACGCTTCTCCTGTCTGTCGACGCCTTGCAAAAGAAGTATCCGGAACGTACCGGTTATTTCCCCGCCTACGAAATTATGATGGACGAATTGCGCGACTATCGTTTTTATGCCGACGATATGCTGCATCCCTCCCCGGTTGCGATAGCCTATCTTTGGGAATGTTTCGCCCGCCGCTACCTTACAGGCGAATCGCAGGCCGTAATAAAAGAATGGCAGGAAATACAGCAGGCTCTGCATCACAAACCGTTTTATCCCCACAGTGAAGGATACCGGCGGTTTATCAGTCAGACGCTGGCAAAGGCCGAACAAATGAGCCGGAAATTTCCTTACTTTGATATGGCAAACGAAATAGAGTTATTGAAATCTAACGTAAACAAGATATGAATTACACGCTAAAAGAAGTTGCAAAGATTATAAACGCAAAAACAGTCAAACTGCCTGACGCAACGATCGATCTGTTGCTTATCGACAGCCGCCGGCTCTCTTTTCCCGAAAAAAGTCTTTTCTTTGCATTAAAGACAAAAACCAATAACGGGCATAAATACATTCGGGAACTCTATCCGTTGCGCGTCCGGCGCTTTGTGGTAAGCGAAATGCTCCCGGAATTTGAATCCATGCCCGACGCTGATTTCTTACTGGTAAAAGATACGTTAAGAGCCTTGCAGAAGCTGGCCACTTTTCACCGCCGCCGTTTTAACATGCCGGTTATCGGTATTACGGGGAGCAATGGCAAAACAATTGTAAAGGAGTTTTTATACCAGCTCCTTCACGCCGAATTTACGATAGTCCGTTCGCCCCGCAGTTATAATTCGCAGATAGGCGTTCCACTCTCTGTGTGGCAAATGAATGAAAAGCATACGCTGGGTATATTTGAAGCCGGCGTGTCTCAGCCCGACGAGATGGAATGGCTGAAACCGGTTATTGCTCCCACCATCGGCATTTTTACCAATATAGGCGAAGCTCATCAGGAAAATTTTCTTTCTTCCACCCAAAAGTGCCTGGAAAAGCTCCGTTTATTCAGCGAATGCGACGCCATTATTTACGATGGCGACAATGTATTTATTTCTAACTGCATAGAGTCGGCTTTTCTCTCGCACAAAGCGATAGCCTGGAGTAAAACAAATTCCGAAGCGCCCTTATTTGTAGAATCTATCGTCAAGAAAGCAGGCGAAACCGAAATTGTCTGTACCGTTATGGGGCTGAACAGCTCGTACAGGATACCGTTTACCGACGATGCGTCTATTGAAAATGTGATTCATTGCATAGCCTTAATGCTTTACCTGAAGCCCACAAGCATCCGCGACGTAGCCAAGTTTGCCCGGCTGGAGCCTGTAGCCATGCGGCTGGATTTAATACAGGGAAGAAATAACTGCGTGCTGATTAACGATACCTATAACTCGGATATCAATTCGCTGGATATAGCGCTCGACTTTTTGCAGAGCCGGAAAATGGAGAAACAAATGAAAAGTACGCTTATCCTGTCCGATATTCTGCAATCGGGCACGCTTCCCAAATCGCTGTATAAAAAAGTAGCCGACCTTGCGAGCCGGAAAAAGATAGACCGCCTCATCGGTATAGGGCGCGACTTGATGGAGTATGGCTCGCTGTTTACGATGGAAAAAACGTTTTATCAAACTACCGAAGATTTCCTTGCCTCGCCCAACCTGAAAAGCTTTAAAGACGAACTCGTTTTATTAAAAGGCTCGCGACGCTTCCATTTTGAACGTATATCCGAGTTACTCGAAAAGAAAGTGCACGAAACGATACTGGAGGTAAATCTTGACGCCATTGTCCATAATTTTAATCATTACCGTTCCATGCTTCGGCCCGAAACGAAACTGATAGCTATGGTTAAAGCGTTTGGTTATGGCATAGGCTCTGTCGAACCGGCAAAAACATTGCAGGCATACCGGTGCGACTACCTGGCCGTGGCGGTGGCAGACGAAGGAGCGGCTCTCCGCCGCGAAGGTATCTCCATACCTGTACTTGTTATGAATCCCGAACCCGGCAGTTTCAATCTTCTGCTGGAGAATCAGCTTGAACCGGAAATTTACAGTTTCCGTTTGTTGAACGCGCTAATCAGGGAAACGGCGCGCCGGGGTATTACATCTTATCCCGTCCATATAAAAATAGATACCGGCATGCACCGGTTAGGCTTCCAGCCCGGCGACATGCCGGAACTTTGCGCGCGTTTGAAGCCGCAGACCGGCCTTACGGTTCGCTCTGTTTTTTCGCATTTGGCGGGGAGCGATTCGTCCGAATTTGACCGGTTTACCGAGCGGCAGATAGAAACATTCAAGAAGGCTTCGGAAGAGCTGGAAGCGGGACTGGATTATACGGTTTACAAGCATATACTCAATTCGGCAGGTATCGAGCGCTTTCCGGCCTGTCAGATGGATATGGTGCGGCTGGGGATTGGCTTATATGGCGTTAGCGCTTCAACCGGCAGGGCGTTGCAAAATGTGGCGACGCTCAAGACCACCATTCTTCAAATACAGGAAGTACCGGCAGGCGATTCTGTTGGATACAGTCGCATGGGTTATGCTTCGCGCCATTCCCGCATTGCCATCATCCCCATTGGATACGCCGACGGCTTGGACAGGCGGCTGGGCGCCGGAAAAGGGGAGATTCTGATAAACGGACGCCGTTGCCCCATCGTGGGCGCTATTTGCATGGATACTACCCTGGTAGATGTTACCGGTATCGAAGCCCGCGAAGGCGATACGGCTATCGTCTTTGGCGAAGAACTGCCCGTTAAAGAATTAGCCGATAAATTAGAAACGATTCCTTACGAAATACTGACTTCTGTTTCGCCCCGCGTAAAAAGGGTGTATTACCGGGAATAAAAAACGAAAGAGGCCGTACCGGGATTCGATACGGCCTCTAAAGAATCCCGACGGGGCTTATTCTCTGCCGCTTTGCCGGGCGGCGTCTTCCATTATCATTTGCAAATACTTCGACGCCTTGTCGGAGCCTAATTCCGCAGCTTTCAAGAATGCGCCTGCAATATCGTAGATATTGCCGCCGTCGGCTACATGGCACATCCCTGTAAGTAAATACATATCCGCATCATCCGGGTGATATTTAAGGTATTCCTGTGCATAATGTATGGCTTTCGCGTATTTTTTCGCCTCGAAACAGGCATTCGACAGTATCTGATATGACTCTATATCTTCCGGTTTTAACGCAATGTACGTTTCAAGCGCCTCCATACATTTATCATACTTTTTCTGTTTGTTGTAAATAGTACCCGACAACGCATAATTAAGCGCATAGCCGGGATTTACGTCTATGGCTTTTTTTAAATAGATAAGCGCCTCGTCGTATTTTTCAAGCTTAAAATAAGAACTGGCCAGTCCTCTGTATACTAAAGCATGATCATTCGGGGCAGGATTGATGGCCAGCGCTTTTTCGTATGATTCAACGGCGCTGCGATAATCGCCCTCCGCCATGGAAAGCGTTCCGGCCAACTGGTGTTTGTCAAAAGCGTCGGCCTTGTTTTCCTTACTTCCGGCATTACACCCCGCAAGTACGGCTATCATCATACCTGTTATTACAAAAATGAATCGTTTTTTCATGTTACTGTTCTCCTTATATTTTTATGTGTGATTAATAAAATAGTTGCCAAAGGATTATGCTCTGCCGTTTTACCGGGCGGCGGCTTCCGCTATCATTCGCAAATACTCCGACGCCTGGCCGGAGCCTGATTCTGCAGCTTTGGCAAATGTGTTCGTAACATCGTATACACTGCCGTCGTTGGCTACATGGCACATCCCTAAAAGTAAATACATATCCGCATTATCCGGTTTCTTTTGCAGGTATTCCTGTATATAACAGATAGCTTTTGCGTAATTATCCGTCATGTAACAGGCATTTGACAGCATCTGGTATGAATCTATATCTTCCGGGTCTAACGCGATGTACGTTTCAAGCGCCTCCATACATTTATCATACTTTCCCTGTTTGTAATAAATAATACCTGATAATCCATGATTAGGCGCATAGCCGGGATTTACGTCCATAGCTTTTTTAAAATAAGTAAGCGCCTCGTCATATTTTTCAAGATGATAATAAGAACTGGCCAGTCCTCTGTATACGAAAGCGCCATCATCCGGGGCAGGATTGATGGCCAGCGCTTTTTCGTATGATTCAACGGCGTCGCGATAAGCGCCCTGCGCTATGGAAAGCGCTCCGGCCAACTGGTATTTGTCAAAAGCGTCGGCCTTGTTTTCCTTACTTCCGGCATTACACCCCGCAAGTACGGCTATCATCATACCTGCTATTACAAAAATGGATCGTTTTTTCATGTTACCGTTCTCCTTCTATTTTTCTGCGTGATTGATAAAGCTGATAAAATACACGGTAAAAGTAATGTATTTTTTTTGACTGTTTTTCCCTGTTATCGGGTAAAAAAAGCCGTATTTGCAAAAAAACGGCCTTCTTCTCCCGGAACGGATCATATCCCTTATAATCAGCCAATTAATACGTATATTTTTGATTCTTCCGCTTCTCTGCAGGATGTTTTTACGCGATTTTTCGCCAAAATGACTCAAAAATTTGTCGCCATCCTTCAAAGATTTGTCGCCATCCTTCGATAGATTTTTTTTTATCATTCAAAGGATTTTTTTTTCATTCAGAGGATTTTTCTTATCCTTCAAAGATTTGTCGCCATCCTTCGATAGATTTTTTTTTATCATTCAAAGGATTTTTTTTTCATTTAATGGATTTTTTTTTCCTTCAAAGGTTTGTCGCCATCCTTCGATAGATTTTTTTTTATCATTCAAAGGATTTTTTTTTCATTTAATGGATTTTTTGTATCCTTCAAAGATTTGTCGCCATCCTTCGATAGATCTTTTTTTATCATTCAAAGGATTTTTTTTTCATTTAAAGGATTTTTTTTATCCTCTGATGGATTTTTTGTATTCTTTGAGTCGATTTTTTCGTTTTCCGCGTTTTTCCGGAAAAAAATCAGGTAAAAATCTTTTCTCATAAACAAACGGAATGTAAAACAGACGCCTCCCGACTATCATCCTGCCGGTCAGGCGGGGATAATCATACAAGAACCCTGCATCAAGGTATGAACCCTGCCGGGATACCGGCTATTGCGGGTTATGCTTCTTCCTGCCGGATGAAGCATTGACAAGCATTACGCCCAACAGGATAATGACAAGCCCGGTAACCTGTAACAACGTAACAGGCTCGCCCCGCTTACGAGAAGAATAAGAGTATCGCTCCGGCAGCCGTAAAACGTAAAGCCCCAAGCAGGAACGGGGGAAATCCTTCGAGAGCTACGCCTGTAAAATAACAGGTAGACCCCCAAACAACATAGATAAGGAAATAAGCGATGATAATTTTTCCCGCCATTTTGCCTGTTTTCCTGCGCCGAATCATTTCCCAAAGGCATGTCTTATCTTTTCCAGCCCTTTTAGCAACAATGCTCTCGGACAGGCAATGTTCAGGCGGATAAAGCCTTCGCCGGCCCTGCCGTACAGGGGGCCTTCATTTATCCAAAGCTTCTCTTTGTTTAACAGCATCCCCGCTATATCTGCCGAAGTCAAGCCCAAGGCCGTACAGTCTACCCAAACCAGGTAGGTAGCTTCCAGCGGCGCTGTTTTTAATTGTGGAAGATGCTGCGCAAAGAAATCAAGCAGGCAGGCATAGTTCTCCCAGAGGTATATTTTCAGGGCTTCAAACCATGCTTCGCCCTTATTGTAGGCAGCCGTAAGGGCTTCCGCCGCAAAAGCGTTGATCTCGCAAACCTCGTTTATATTGAGCGCTTTATCTATCTTTTTACGCATATCTTTGTCGGCGGCGATAATATTGGCCACTTGTATCCCGGCCAAATTAAACGTCTTGCCCGGCGACGTACACGTAACGGAATGATTGCAGAACGCCTCGCCAAGCGAAGCAAAGGGGATATGCGTATGTCCCGGATAAACAAGGTCGGCATGTATTTCGTCGGATACGACCGTTACATTATGGCGGAGGCAGATCTGCCCGGTTTGCAGAAGTTCTTCTCTTGTCCAAACCCTTCCCGCCGGATTGTGCGGACTGCAAAGCAGCAATAATTTAGCCTTTGGGCCGGCAGCTTTTGCTTCCAGGTCGGCAAAGTCTATGCCATAGCGCCCTTCCTTATATAATAAGTTGTTAGAAATTATTTCGCACCGGTTATTACGGATAGAAGAAAAAAAACAATTATATACCGGCTCCTGAACAATTACCTCGTCGCCCGGAACAGTCAGCGCTTTGATAACAGCCGACAAAGCCGGAACCACCCCCGTGGTAAAAAGTATCCACTCTTTCTCGAAACAAACCCCGTGTCTCCTCGCAAACCAGTCGATTATTGCCCGAAAATACGTATCGGGCGTCTTTGTATATCCAAAAATGCCCTGTTGCGCCCTCTTTTCCAAGGCTTCTATAACAGGCGGCGCCGTGCGGAAATCCATATCTGCCACCCACATCGGCAGTATATCTTCTTCTTTTGCCGAGTCCCATTTATACGAGTTGCTTCCCCGCCGGGGAATAATCTCGTTAAAATCGTATGCCATTATATCGCCATTGTTTGCTGGATAACCTTAATATCGCATGCTCCCGGACTTTTGCAATTTTCATCGATAATAATTTCTCCAATATGCCAAGCCGTTATATACCCCTTACCCGGATTCTTGATACTTGTAACCGGGCTGTTTATTTCGGCCTGCAACGTACTGTATTCAAAACACAGGTCGGCGCACGCCGTTAACTCGCAGTTCTCCATCACTAAATCCGTAGCATAACACAAAGGTTGCGTACCCGAAATCTTACAGTTTACCAGTCTCAGGTTCTTTGAATGCCACCCCAGATATTCGCCGCTTATAGCCGAATCATAAACAGTTACATTCTCCGTATTCCAAAAAGCGTCCTTCGAGTCGAGCCGCGCATGACGAATCACTACATGTTTCGCATCCTGAAACGAATAATTCCCTTGCAGACAGAAGTCGTCTATTTCAATATTCCGGGCATTCATAAAGATATAATCGCCGCCTTTTACTTCTACCTGACGAAATTTGATATTGCGGCAATTCCACCCACATTCGGCCGCATTGGGCAGTTTTACATTTTCAAGGTACAAGCCATCTATTTCGCGAAACATTTTGGGAGCTTCCACCACCGTATCAATCATCCGTATATTCTTGGAATACCAGATAGCCGCCCGGCTATAAACAGTAAACAGGCAATCTTCTATCAAGGTATTATCATTATGCCAGAAAGGATATTTGCACATAAATTCGCATTTATACGCTTCTACATTGTTACACTCTTTTACGGCCGATTCGCCGGGATAAAATTTCACCTGTTCAAGTCTGATATTGTTTGTGGCAAATAAAGGGCGTTCGCCTTCAAAAAAAGTGTTGCTAATTGTCTTTTTGTCAACCATACGTTTGTCTATTCGTGTTTGTTCATTATTTGTAAATTAATTGGACTGCTCTTCTCTCTTTTCGTTTAATCCTGCTTCATTATTTTTAACCACTTCCCACAGGTAAGCATACGCCATATCCACTCCAGCAGGCCATACTGAAAATAATGCAGCCATACATAACTGCCTGCTACCTGAATAAAAAACACCCCTGCCGCAATAATCTCTACATATATCAGGCCAATAGTAGCTCCCAATCCCAGCCCAATTCCATAAAAGATAAACATACCGGATACAGACTGCCCGATATAATTAGTCAGCGCCATACGTCCCGGCGCAGCCAAAACATGGAACAGCAAGCGCTCTTTCTTTTTCAAATACCATAAGCAGATGGCCGAAATATAAGCAAAGCTTAACGGAAATACGCTTACGGCATAGAGAACAGCCGTCGGTATCATTCCGAAAGGCCTGTCGTGAACCGCATTCCAAGCATACAAAACAGACAGCGGCAAAGCAATCAGAAAACCGTAAAAGCGAATGTTTTTCAGCAGAGGCATATTCTCCTCCAAATTGGCATATATCCTGTTCCGCCCGATGTACAGCCCAAGCAGGAATAATCCCCCTACCTTACATATCCGGTTTCCCTCGATAAATTCCTGCATACGGATAAAAGAACCTTGCCAGTTAAATTTCAACACATCCCGACAGGTCTCTGCTTCCAGCAGCCATATACCAAAGTTGTCGTCAGTTATTCCCGCTTTCTGCTGAAAATAAACAGATGCATCAATGGCCGGAGCCGCCAAGTTCAGCCGGTAGCCGGACAGTACGATTAATGCGTCTATCACAACCGGAAACAATAACAGTATACCGGCATATACCAGCAGCTTTTTATTCGATACGTTCCTGAACAACGGCAATAGTAAACCCAAGGATGCGTACAAAACCAAAATATCCCCGGCCCATAAAAACAAAAGATGAAACAGTCCTGCCAGAAATAAGAAAATCATCCGCCTGTAGAATAAAGCAAGCCCTTTGTCGCCTTTCTCCGGCGTCTTCGAAATAATGATTGAAAAACCAATCCCGAACAAGAGCGAAAACAGGGTATAAAACTTACCGTCGATAAACGTATACTGGAGGAATTTCACCACATAATCAATTCCGGCAGTAGGCATAGCCTCCACTACCTCGCTTTTCTGAAACGTATATAATGCAAATTCGGGAAAGTTTGCCAGCCCGATACCCAACAACGCAATCCCTCGCAGGAAATCTAATATCACAAACCGCCGCTTAGCGGTAACAGGAGCCGTATTGTTTTTCATCTCTCTTTAATTTCTACAGATTTAATACTGCACAAAAATAGAAAAAACAGCCATTCCTGCCGGGCATGGCAAAAGAGAAGAAGTATGTTTTAAAGCACGAATTAGTATGTTGTCTATATGGGTAAATATGCTTATATTTGTAAAATGTACATAGTATGTACAACATGAGTTCCGGCCAGGGAATGGCTGGGATTCTTTTTTTATTTTATCTAAAAAAAATATGTAAGATTAAAAACCGTAAGGAGGATTTGTTATGGCTGTTAGTTATATGACAGAAGAAGGCTACAATAAGATATTAGCCGAAATAAATTATTTGGAAGCTGTGAAGCGACCAGAAATCTCTGCGCAAATTGCTGAAGCAAGAGATAAAGGCGATTTGTCTGAAAATGCAGAATACGACGCGGCAAAAGACGCACAAGGTATTATGGAAGCGAAACTGGCTCAACTGAAAGGTTTACTCTCTAATGCCCGTCTGATTGACGAATCAAAGATATCGACAGACGCCGTCCAGATACTAAATAGAGTGAAAATTAAAAATATCAAGAATAATGCCGTCATGACCTACATGCTGGTATCGGATTCGGAAGCAAACCTGAAAGAAGGTAAAATTGCCGTAAGCGCTCCTATTGCGCAGGGATTAATGGGCAAAAAAGTAGGCGATGTGGTAAATATTACCGTCCCCTCCGGAGTTATGAGCTTGGAAATTATAGAAATATCTATTTAAACAAATTAATTATGGCAAGCATATTCAGCAGGATCATGGCAGGAGAAATACCCTGTCACCCGATTGCGGAAAATGACGAGTTCTTTGCGTTTCTGGATATCAATCCGGTAGCGACAGGGCATGTATTGGTAGTCCCCAAACAGGAAATAGATTATATTTTTGATATCGACGACGATGCGTTAGGCCGGATGATGGCATTTGCCAAACGGGTAGCCCGCGCCCAAAAAGCGGCGATACCATGCAAACGTATCGGACTAACTGTTATGGGACTGGAAGTGCCTCATGCGCATATCCACCTGGCGCCCATAACACAAGAATCCGACCTCTGTTTTAGCAAAAATAAATTAACTCCTTCGCAGGAAGAATTAGCTGTAACAGCCGGGAAAATAAGAAACGAGTATAAATAAATGAAGAATTGTTTTTTATTTATAAAAACAATTTTTATCTTTGCAAATAGTTTCTGATAGCCTTTAAGAGGCTTTTTTAGCAGAAATCAAACAACTAATTATATTAGTAGTTTTTACTCATAATTTGTTAACCTTGAAAAAAGGCCTCTCTGAGAAGAGTGGCCTTTTTTTTAGTTCTAACGGTTATAGGGACAGGCGTATATAATTCTGTTGTTTTGTTTATTTTCTTGGTATTCTTCTTTATATTTGCGCTGCGACATGCGGTGGAGGGTTCTTTTTGTTTTATAAAAACAAAAAGAATCGATTGTCGGCGGATTGACGCTGTTTTTTACAGACGCCTGTTTTTTTTAACGTCATCAAAAATAATTACCATGAAACGTTTATTGTATGTAGTACTTTTTACTTTACTGTTTTCGCAGGTTACGTACGTATCTGCGAGCGAATTAAAAGATAAGCTGTTACAGCTTAAAGGCGTTGACCGCGTGGAGGCGCTGGAATCCGAGCATTATACTGAAAAATATGTAGTCAGGATTACCCAGCCGCTGGATCATAAGCGCCCCGAATTGGGATCGTTCGCTCAACGGGTTATTATTGCGCATGCCGGGTTTGACCGACCGACGGTTATCGTAACAGAGGGATATGGAGGCGCTTATGCTATGACGCCGCGTTACCGGGAGGAACTGTCGAAACTTATCGATGCGAATATGGTTTTTGTGGAGCATCGCTATTTTCTTGAATCAACGCCCGAACCTCTTAACTGGGATTATCTTACGGCGGAAAACTCGGCTTACGACTTGCATCATATCGCCGCCACCTTTAAACAGCTATATCCCGGCAAATGGGTTAGTACCGGTATTAGCAAGGGGGGGCAGACGGCGATGATCTACCGGGCTTATTTTCCTGACGACGTGGATTTTTCCGTACCCTATGTAGCCCCGTTAAACAAGGCTGTGGAGGATGACAGGCAGGAAGCGTTTCTGCGTAAAGTGGGAACAAAGAAGGAAAGGAAACAGATTGAAAACTTTCAACTGGAAATACTCAAACGAAAAGAAGCCATGCTTCCGCTACTGAAGAAGTTTTGCGCAGAGAAGAATCTTACCTTTAAAATCCCGTGGGGCGAAGTATTGGATTATTGCGTGCTGGAGTATTCTTTTGCTTTCTGGCAATGGGGAACGTCTGTAAGCAGCATCCCTTCTCTTGATTCGGAGGACAAGGCGCTGTTTGATCATCTGACAGATATCAGCGGGCCTGATTATTTTTCCGAAACGCAGCCAAACGCTTCGTTCTTTATACAGGCTGCCAAAGAATTGGGGTATTATGGCTATGATACCAAACCATTTGGCAAATATCTGACGCTTAAACATACGCATGGATATGTGGATAAGATCATGTTGCCTCCAACGGCTCCCGCCATTACGTTTGATGCGGCTTTGTATCATAAGATCTATACGTATCTGAAAGATAACGACCCTAAAATGATTTGGATCTATGGCGAGACAGATCCCTGGAGCGCTACCCGCGTGCCCGACTTTAAAGGCAAAGTAAACGAGCAAATCTATATTCAGCCCCGTGGAAGCCATCGCGCGCGTATCGGCAATATGCCGGAAGAAATGAAGGCGAAAATACAAAACCAGCTCGAAGCCTGGCTTCGGTAGCAAGGAGGCGTCTGGCTTTGCGCTTGCGTTACACAAGCGTAAAGTCCAGTTGTTTCCGTTCTAAATTTGCCTGAGCTACTTTAACGGTTATCGGGTCGCCTAAGCGGAATTGATGTTTATGCCGTCGGCCTGTGAGGGTGTAGTTTTTATCGTCAAACACATAATAATCGTCAAGCAAGTCGCGGATAGGCGCTAATCCTTCGCATTTGTTTTCGTTCAGTTCCACATATAATCCCCATTCTGTTACGCCCGATATAACGCCGTCGAATACCCGGCCTACTTTGTCGCTCATAAACTCAACCTGTTTGTACTTGATGGAAGCGCGTTCGGCATTTGCGGCAATTTGCTCCATGCTCGAACAATGTTCGCACAATTCTTCATATTTGGTTTTTACCACGCTGCGCCCGCCGGCAAGGTAACGCTCCAGCAAACGATGCGCCATCATATCGGGATACCGGCGGATAGGCGACGTAAAATGCGTGTAATATTCAAAAGCCAATCCGTAATGCCCCACGTTTTCGGTAGCGTAGCGGGCTTTCTGCATGGCACGGATAGCCAATGTTTCTATTAAGTTTTCTTCCGGTTTACCCTGTATGGTATCAAGCAGTTTATTAATCCCTTTCGATACGTCGCTCTTTTCGCCTTCCGTTTTTACTTTATAACCAAAACGGCGGACAAATTCCGCAAAATGCTCCATCTTATCCGGGTCGGGCAAGTCGTGGATGCGATATACAAACGTTTTGGGCGCTTTCCCTTTCGGTATACGTCCTACGTACTCGGCTACCGTTTTATTGGCCAGCAGCATGAACTCTTCAATCAGTTTGTTAGCGTCTTTAGCCTCCTTGAAATAGACGGCAAGCGGCTTTCCGTTTTCGTCAATTTCAAATTTCACTTCATACCGGTCGAAATTGATGGCTCCCTCCCTGAATCGTTTGGCGCGCAGTTTTTTGGCCAGTTCGTTAGTTGCAAGAATTTCTTCCTTAAAATCCCCCTCCCCTGTTTCAATTATTTGTTGCGCCTCTTCGTAGGTAAACCGGCGGTCGCTTTTAATAACGGTTCGTTTGATCCGGTAGTTTTTCACCTCGGCATTACCATCCAACTCAAAAATAGCCGAGAAGCATAATTTTTCTTCATCCGGGCGAAGGGAACAGATCAAATTACTAAGTCTTTCGGGCAGCATGGGAATCGTACGGTCTACCAGATAGACCGACGTAGCCCGGCTAACGGCTTCGCGTTCGATGATACTGTCCGGTTTGACATAGTGCGTAACGTCGGCAATATGCACCCCTATTTCCCAATGTCCATTCGGACGCTTTCTTACAGACAGGGCGTCGTCAAAGTCTTTGGCGTCTTTCGGGTCTATGGTAAAGGTGGTTACCTTCCGGAAATCTTCCCGCCCGGCTATTTCTTCTTCCGGTATTTCTTCCGGTATTTTATCAGCCGCTTTTTCTACTGCGGCAGGATATTTATAA
>JAIRYL010000059.1 GCA_031267775.1 Tannerellaceae bacterium | reverse complement strand
GCCCTCCCGGATAACCCAGTCCCATTACTTTGGCGCATTTGTCAAAGGCCTCTCCTGCAGCGTCGTCAATGGTTTGGCCTATCACTTCCATCTGGTCGAAACGGTTTACTTTGATAATCTGCGAATTTCCTCCGGAGACTAATAAACAAAGAAACGGAAAGGAGGGATGACGGGTATCTTCCGGCGTTTGTTTGATGAAATGCGCTAAAACATGCGCCTGAAGGTGATTTACTTCTATCATGGGTATTTCCAGCGAGGCCGATAATCCTTTGGCAAACGAAGTTCCTACCAGTAGCGAACCCATTAAGCCCGGCCCTCGCGTAAAAGCTACGGCGCTTAATTCGGATTTATCTACATCCGCGCGCTTTAAAGCTTGTGCTACAACCGGAATAATATTTTGCTGGTGAGCCCTCGACGCCAGTTCCGGCACAACGCCGCCATAGGCTTCATGAACGGACTGGCCGGCAATTACGTTGGATAGCATCACGCCATCCCGGATAACGGAAGCAGACGTGTCGTCGCAGGATGATTCTATACCTAAAATCGTTATACTCATTCATTCGTTAATTAGATACCTGATTTTTTTCATGCAAAATAACAAAATCTATGGCGATATTATTGTAGTTTTGCGTTCAAAAATAGAGTAAAGAGATTAAAAGGTTAAAATACATAGTAGTCATTCTGTTTACTGTCTTTTGGATTTTCTATGCTATCCCCGTTATTTTATTAAACATTCCTTTCGTTCAACAAAAAGTAACGGACATAGCTGTGAGGGAATTATCCAATCGCCTGCATGTGCCTGTCCGTATAGGAAAAGTAGATTTCGAATGGTTTAACCGTTTGGTATTGAACGATGTATATCTGGAAGACGAGGATGGCAGGCCGTTATTTGAAGCAAACCATATTACCGCAGGTTTTAAGGCGCTCCCTTTGCTGAAAGGAAAGTTTGTATTTACTGCCATCCGCCTGCTGGACTTCTCCCTGAATGTAAAGAAAAATACGATCCACGATAAGCTAAACCTTCAGTTTGTAATAGATGCTTTTGCAAGCAGGGATACCGCCGGGAAATCGCCCGATATAGACTTGCAGTTTAATTCCGTGTTGATAAGAAAGGGGCATTTTAAATACGACGTACTGAATGAACCCGATACGCTTGATAAATTTAACGTTAAACATGTAGACATAAATGATATTAGCGCCAAAATAACCTTGGGGGCTTTTAATGAAGATAGCTTGAATGTCAATATTAAACGCATGAGCTTTACCGAAGCTTCCGGATTTAATTTAGACAAGCTGTCTCTCAATATGGCAGGAAACAGGGATAGCATTTTTATACAAAACTTTCAGGTTAAACTGCCTAAAACCGATTTGAAAATAAACCGCGTTAATATCAATATTGCAGAGGTAACTGATTTGGAAAGCTTTCATCAAGCGCCCATTTCCCTCGATATAGCTCCGTCTCATATTTATTTAAACGAGCTTTCCTGTTTCATACCGGCGTTTGGTAACTTTGCCGATTATCTGGAATTATCTGCCGAAGCATCCGGGTTTATTGATGATATAAACCTGAAACGGTTGACCGTTAAATATATGGAAAAGATGCTTTTTATCGGGAAAATGTCGTTAAGAGACATAATTCATCCCGAAGAAGCTTATATACTGGGAGAGGTAAATAAAATGTATATAACCAACGAGGGTTTAACCAGCCTGGTAAATAATTTCAGTAAAGACCCTGTTATACTGCCCGAACCGGTTAATCAGTTGGGAACAATTAATTTTACGGGCGAAATATCGGGCTTTTTTGATAATTTGGTTGCTTATGGTAAATTATCGTCGGCCATAGGAACTGTCGAAACGGATGTTTTGTTTGGCAATAATCCGGATAAAAATATTGCCGCCTATTTGCGCGGAACAATTTCTACCTCCGAATTGCTGGTTAGCGAACTTTTTAACGAGGATAATCCGTATGGCGTTGCCCGGTTTAAAATATCCATTGACGCGAAACGGCCAACCGGAGGTCATTTTGCGGGAGACGTTAAGGTAGAGGTCGGCGAGTTCGATTATAAAAATTACCGGTACGAAAATATTCTGTTATCAGGCCATTTCCAGCGAAACGGTTATGACGGAATGATCAGTATGAACGATCCCAACGGCAGTCTTTATGCAAAAGGCATGTTTCGTACGGAAGGAAAAAATTCCATCTTTAATTTTACGGCAATCCTGGATCATTTTCGCCCCGACAACTTAAATCTTACGGATAAATATGAATCGCCCGAAATCTCGGCTTCCTTGAAAGCTGATTTTACAGGCGATAATATTGATAATGTGGAAGGGAGCGTTACAATCGATAGCCTGGCGATTAATACGGCTCCCGGCAACTTCTTTTTAAAACGTCTCAAGGTAGCGGCGCTTGGCGCTTCGGACAATAAGCTTTTAACTATTTCGTCGGATGTTGTTAACGGCGAGGTGAAAGGCGTTTATTCTTTTACCACCTTACTGCCCAGTTTGTTCAAAACATTAGACGGTTATCTTCCCGCCCTGATAGAGACTGCCACCCAAAAGCAGGAGATAAAGGAGAATAACTTCAGCTTCCAATTGTTTTTAGAGAATACGGAAACGCTCTCTAATACGTTAAAATTGCCCTTTACCGTACTGGGTAAGGGTAGCGTTGCCGGCGAATATAATAACCGGTACAATAACTTCAGGATGGAAATGTTTCTACCCCGGTTCATGTTGTCGGGTATGATGTTCGAATCGTTTAACTTGAAATGCGAGAATCCTTCCGATTTGGTAGACCTGCGATTGAAAGCGGTAAATTATACTAAAAAAGGGCTTCGGAACAACCTGAGTTTAAAAGCAAAAGCGCAGGACAATAAAATAACGGCGTCTCTTGACTGGACAAATAATAAGGAGCGCCGGTTTGAATCATGCATAACGGCTTCTGCACTCTTTATAAAGGATGAAGTGGAAAATGAAAAGAAGAGCTTGCGTACGGAAATTAACGTTGACGAAAGCTCCTTGATTATTAACGACAGCGTCTGGCACGTGGAGCAGGCCGGTATTACCGTACTGAATAACAGGATAGACATAAGTAATTTCCATATTTTGCACGATACGCAATATGTACGTTTGGACGGAACGATATCTAAAGATCCTCAGGATGCGCTCGTGCTTGATCTGAATGATATAGAATTGAGCTATATATTTGATATCGTTAATAATCGGGTACTTCAGTTTGGCGGTTTGGCTACGGGGATATTTGATATAAGCGACCTGTATGGAAAGCGGATACTGAAAACGGATAATTTTGAAGTAGAGCATTTCTCCTTTAATCAGGTAGATTTAGGGCGTTTAAGCCTCTGCAGCGAATGGGATGACGCGCGGCAGGGAATCAAAATGGCCGG
Organism: Tannerellaceae bacterium; assembly: GCA_031267775.1. GTDB lineage: Bacteria > Bacteroidota > Bacteroidia > Bacteroidales > Tannerellaceae > DFXE01. The sequence goes on along the minus strand of JAIRYL010000059.1, from coordinate 12,414 downwards.
TACTATTTATGAAAACGATACGATCTGTACAGGCGTTAACGGGTATATTTTCCCGGTGGGCGCTCATGCGGGGCTTTCTTTACAGTTTGACGCCCACGACGTCAACGTGTCTTTTTTATATCCTTTTATGAACAATATAGCTACCCGTATACAGGGTCGGGGTTCGGGAAACATACGTTTGTACGGGCCGTTTAAAGAACTGAGCGTGGAAGGACGCGCTTTTGTAAAAAACGGAGGGATGGGTATAGACTTTCTTAATACGTATTATACTTTCTCTGATTCTATTCGTATGAGCGCCCGTTCACTGGAAATAAAAAATGCGACGGTTTATGACAGGTTTGGGAATACAGGGCTGATAAATCTGACCTTGAATCATAAGCATTTTGCCGACCTTGATTACCAGGTAGATATATCGGCGCATAATATGCTGGTATATGATGCGCCGCAAAAACATAATCCGTTGATATACGGAACAGTGTTTGGCAGTGGAGAAGCCAGGATAACAGGAAATGAGAAGATTGTTAATCTGGACGTAAACATAGCGAATACGCCTAAAACCGCTGTTTCGCTCGATTTTATGAGTAATTCGTCCGCCGAAGAGTACAACTTTATTACGTTTGTTAATAAGGATAGCATTTTACATAATAACCCCGATTCTGCGAAAAAGGAATTGCTTTATAATCCGTTGGCTCTTACGGAGGAAGGCGCTGAAGTACGCATAAACCTGAATGTAGACGTTAACCCCGACGCCGGTATCGAGCTAATAATGGATCCTGTTTCCGGAGATAAAATAAAAGGTGCAGGATCGGGAAGGCTGCAAATAGAATATGGCACAAAGAGCGATTTACGGATGTACGGCACGTTTCATATCCTGCAGGGCGATTATAATTTCAGTTTGCAGCAGCTTATTCATAAAAACTTTAAGATTAGAGACGGAAGTACGGTTCATTTCAACGGAAATCCTTTTGACGCTATCATAAATATTGATGCTACGTATAATTTAACGGCCAATATCGGCGATTTGGATCAAAGCTTGCTGGCTGAAAGCGCCCGTACAAACATCCCTGTTAATTGCGTGTTGAAGCTGGATGGTATGTTACAGAATCCGGCTATTTCATTTGATATAGAATTGCCGGGTTCCAATAAAGATATGGAAAGGATGGTGAAAAGCTATGTAAATACAGAAGATATGATGACGCGGCAAATAGTATATCTGCTGGTTTTGAATAAGTTTTATACGGAGGATATTTATCGTACGGGACGTACAAACGAGTTCAGCGCCGTTACTTCGGCGGCTATCTCTTCACAGATATCCGGCGTCCTCAGCACAATAACCGATAAGGTGCAGATAGGCACTAATATCCGTGCCAGCCAGGAGGGATTCAATGAAACGGAATTTGAAATGTTATTGTCGAGCCAGCTATTAAACAACCGTCTTATCTTTAACAGTAACTTCGGTTATAAGAGCAATCCGAATGTGAAAAATGTTTTTGTCGGCGAATTTGATATAGAGTATTTATTAACCCGGGCGGGCGAAATCCGCCTGAAAGCGTATAATCATGCAAACGATATGTATCGTTACCTCAAGCAAAGTTTAACTACTCAGGGCGTTGGTATCATGTATAAAAAAGACTTTTCTTCTTTCTCCGAATTATTCCGCAGAAAGAGGCGCCCGCTTATCGTTGCGCCGGCAGACCCCCCTCGCCCGTAACCGTTGAAGCGACAGGGAAACAGGTTGCTAAGATTTCTTTCAACTGTATTTTGGAGCGTTCAAGGTCTTGGGGAGAACCCAGTTCTTTTTCCAGCGAAGTAACGCCTTTGTCTGTAAAACCGCATGGATGAATCAAGGAAAAGTAATCCAGGTTTGTGTTGATATTAAGGGCAAACCCGTGCATGGTAACATACCGGCTGCATTGAACGCCGATGGCGCATATCTTCCGGGCGTTGCCTGCTGCAGATTCCGCATCTATCCATACGCCGGTAGCTCCTGCCAGGCGCGTACCCCTGATTCCGTAGAGAGAAAGAAAACGGATGATACTTTCTTCCAATGTATGGATATATTGTTTTATGCCTGTTTTCCAGTACTCGAGGTCGAATACGGGATAGCCGGTAATTTGTCCCGGACCGTGATACGTAATATCTCCGCCTCTATTCGTACGGTATAGCGATATACCGCGTTGTAACAATACTTTTTCCGGGATCAGCAAGTTCGATTCTTTACCGCTTTTTCCAAGCGTCAATACGGGCTTGTGTTCGCAAAAGAACAGGCGGTTTTTGCCCTGTTTATTGTTCATTTTGGCATGGAGTAACGTATGGAAGGCGTCGGTTTGTATTTTTAAGGCGTCGGCGTAGGCTATATGTTTCAAGTCATGATAACTAAAGCTGTTCATATCCCATGTCTATTTTCAGTAATTTATTCATTAAAGACATAATTTGAGACTGTCTTCTCAGCATATAATCAGAAGGATTGGCCGAATTAAACTTTCGCGGATTAGGGAGAGTGGCGGCTATTAAGGCGGCTTCTTCCTTAGTCAGTTCATAAGCGTGTTTCCGAAAATGGGCTTCGGCAACAGCTTCTGCCCCGTATACGCCGTTTCCCATTTCGATGGAGTTGAGGTACACTTCCATAATACGTTCTTTGCTCCAGAAGAGTTCTATAAGAAGCGTAAAATATACTTCGAGTCCTTTACGTATATATGTTTTCCCCGGCCACAGGAAAACATTTTTTGCCGTTTGTTGAGATATTGTACTGGCGCCGCGTACACGCTTGCCGGCTTCGGCTTCGTTGCGCGCTTTTTCTATCTGCGCCAGGTCAAACCCGTTATGTTCCTGAAAAAGATTATCTTCCGAAGCTACAACAGCCTGTATCAAGGGTTGGGCAATCTTTGATACAGAAACCCATTTGTGTTGAAGCCGGATCTTTTTCTTTTCTTTCACTTGTTCAAACACCCTGATTACCATAAGCGGAGTATAGTAAACAGGTACAAACCTTAAAATAAAAACAGCCAGCATACTGAAAAGGAGCAGGAACAAAAAAATATTCCTGCACCATCCGAGTATCCGTTTAATTATACTCATTATTACGTTGTTTCATAAATTGCTTCAAAGACGCGCCTCGCTTATTTAACCTCGATACATACGGTCGCTTCTTTCAGCCAGGGCGAAGTAAACGTTACTTTAGCTGTATCTTCCGTACCGTTTGCCTGGATATACGCTATTATATGGCCGTGAAACAGGCGGTGTTTATTGTCTGTATAATCAGTCATGTCTGTATTATTACCGGCTTCAAGCCCCAGTAAACGTACGGCTCCTTCTATATGGCAAACCACTTCATTATCGGAAAGCATAACGGGGATACCTTTCTCGTCTGTTGCCTGAACGATTATCTGGGCTACCCCTTTATCCTTACTGATGCAACTGTCGGTTGAAACAACCGTTATGGCATAAGGCTGCCGGGATGATTCCAGTTTATGGCGGCATATTTCGACGCCGTTTTCATGTAAGGCAATAACTTCCAGTTTACCGTCCTGATACGGGATATCCCAAAAGATAATGCCCGTTTTAGCATCATAGTTCTTATCTTCTCCCGCCGTTTTTCCATTTAATACCAGCCTTGCTTTGGATGCATTGGTATAGCAAACAACGCGAATCATTTCTCCCTCTTTATAGTTCCATACAGGCCAGGCGTCTGTCGAAAGATAGTTTCTCTCTTTCGGCAGAGGATATGTTCCTATATAAGCCATGGGTTTGTCAGACCATAAAGACTGGCGGAAATATCCGCGAGGTTTAATAAATCCGCCAAAATCAAGCAGTCCCGAATAAAATCCTCTTGCCGGCCACCTGCCCGATTCGCCCAGGTAATCGACGCCTGTCCATAAAAATTGTCCAAATATATGCTCCTTATCCCTGACGGCTTTCCATGCATCCATATCATGCCTGTTTTCACTTCCGTAGATTACGCGGTTTGGATATTTTATATGGTCGGAATCATACATACTTTCCGTATAGTTGTATCCGGCAATATCCAGGGCGGCGGGATATCCGGTTTCGTTAGACATGGCAACGCCTGCCAGTCCGGCAGTTACCGGACGCGATGGATCATATAGCTTTGCCACGGCCGCCAGTCGCTGGGCTATTCCTCCCAAGCGCATGGCGTCGGGAGCGTCTTTTTTGTATCCGCCAAATATAGCTTGCGTAAATCCGGTATCTTTGCCCCCGTCAAGTACGGGATGCGAATAAGGGTCGTTCGGATAGTCTACCTCGTTTCCGATACTCCAGGCAAAGACGCAAGGATGGTTTCTGTCTCGACGGATCATATCTGCCAAATCTTTTTCTCCCCATTCTTCAAAGAAATCAAATGCTCCCTGAAAACCGGGCGTACCCGCGTTCCAGCCTTCAATCCATTTCCTCTTAGGAAATTCCCATTCGTCAAACGCCTCATTTAAAACCAGTAAACCCAGTTCGTTACATAATCCGTATACATCGGGAGCCTGCGGATTATGGCTGGTACGAATGGCGTTACAGCCCAGTTCTTTCAGCGTAAGCAATCTTCTTTTCCATACTTCGCGAGGGATGGCCGACCCAAGCGCTCCCGCATCGTGATGAATACACACGCCTTTCATTTTCAACCCTTTTCCGTTAAGAGCAAAACCCTTATCCGGATCAAAAGCAAAACTGCGGAATCCCGTACGGGTAACAGATGAATCAATTGCTTCTCCGTTTTGAAGAATCGTCGTTCGCAGCGTATAAAGATTGGGTTCGTTCAAATCCCAAAGAGCCGGATTCTTTACATGCAATGCGGTTTGTATTTTCCCTTTCCGGTTGGCGGCAAGGGTTATTTTTTGATTGTTTTTGGCTACGCTTTTTCCATTAGTATCAACTAACTCATTCCTGACAGTCAGGTTAGTCGCCCTGTTACTCTCATTCTCTACATCTACCTCAATCGATAAAGTACCCTGTTTATCATCGGCAACCGGGGTATACGCATAAACCCCCCACTGCGCAATATGGATAAGATTAGCATACGTCAACCACGCATTACGGTAGATACCCGATCCGGTATACCAGCGCGAATCAGCGCTTTGGCTATGATCTACCCGGACGGCAACCGTATTTTCCTTACCAAATTCCACAAATGGAGTGGCGTCATACATAAAAGAAATGTATCCGTTAGGCCGTTTCCCCAGCGAGCGCCCGTTTATAAAAACCTCGCTCCGGTTGTAAACGCCTTCAAAGTAAAGATAAACCTTTTCATCTTTCTTGCTTTCCGGTATGACGAACGATTTACGATACCACCCGATACCGCCCGGCAAATAGCCGGTACAGGCGGCAAGCGACGGACTGAGCTGTCCTTTTATGCTCCAGTCGTGAGGCAGGTCTACAACGTCCCATTTCGAATCGTCAAATACAGACGAATACGCCTTTTGTTCATCACATAACGCAAACCTCCAGTTATCGTTCAATTTTTCGGATTTACCAAAAGAAGCCTGTCCGCACACAGATAAAGGAAAGATAAAGAACAATGTAATAAAGAGGCATTTAATCAGATTCATGATACACAAAAGTATGACAGTTAATAAACGGTGCAATATACTCATTTCCCCCCAATGTTGTACAGGGTCGACGCAAAAAAATAAAACAATATAGATAGCCTCTTTTTTTCGACGCTTGAATATCAACAAATAATAATTAAAATTCGGTGGTGTTTAAAAAAGTATGTTCCTCTGATTTATACATAACCATTTTCTCTGTATATTTGTGCTGTGGCAAGCAGGACAATGAAGTGTAATTTCTATTTTCACAAAACAAAAATATATACTAATTCTCTGATTGCCACTTTTTTATTCCAGCAGACTTTTTAAATCACCACCCAATATTCTTTTAAAATGAAAGATGAACTTGCAAAATTCTTATCAAAAAATACCACACTGTCTGACGAACTTATAAATACAATCGTTGAGAACTCAATTCTCGAACGTTACCGCAAGGGAACAATGCTTTTGAATGCGGGCGAACTGTCGAACAAGTGTTATTTAATACTCAAAGGATGTATCAGAAGTTATTTGATAAAAGACGGCGAAGAAAAAACTATTGAGTTTTACACAGAAGAACAACCTGTTTCACCTGTAAATTTTGGAAAAAACACTCCTTCGGATTATTATTTTGAATGTATTGAAGATACAATCGCTTGCATCGGTACTCCACAACAGGAAAACGAAATGTTTCAGAAATTTCCGCAAATAGAATCCAACAGTCGCATAATGACGGAAACAATAATGGCAACCTGCCAGGAGTCGCTTGCCAATTATAAAATCACCTCTGCCAAAGACCGCTACTTAAAACTAAGAAAAGACCGCCCCGATTTAATTCAAAGAGCGCCGCAATATCAGTTGGCAAGTTATTTGGGCGTCACTCCCGAATCTTTAAGCCGTATCAGGAAAAGGCTAAGTAAAATATAAGTCGCCACGCCATTTCTTAACCAAAGTCAACGAGTTAAGAGTTTACCCCTCTATACCTTTAGCATTTGTATGGAAATAAATCAATATGAAAGCAAAAAACAGCAGATTGTCAGGTGTTTTTTATTTGTGTATGATAATATTCGGAGTGTTTGCACAGGTAATACGGCTTAATATTTTAACATTTGACGAGGGCGTTGAAACAATGAAAATAATTGCCGATTCAATATTCATTCTTCGATTATCATTTGTCTGTGATTTAATGCAGGCTTTGTTTTATCTGTTAACAGCATGGGCCTTGTTCAATATATTAAAGCATTTCAACAAGAATCTATCGTTGCTTTTTCTGATACTGACAGTCGTTGCCGTTGCCGTATATAGCGCCAATATGTTAAACCACATTGCAATCATAGAGTTGAACAGTATAAATTATCTCCATTTGGAAACAAATGAACTAAAATCAGCAACTCGGTTTTACACAAATTTGCACGAATACGGATATTTGATATCTCAACTTTTCTTTGGTTTGTGGCTGTTTCCACTTGGAATTATAGTTCTGCAATCGAAGATAATGCCTAAATATTTTGGCGTCATGCTGATAGCGGCAACAGTCGGAGCTTTGGCGGAATTTTTCATAATATTTTTATTTCCAGGCAATGAAATAGTAACCTGTCCGGGATTAGTACTTGGCATGACAGGCGAATTTTCATTCTGTTTTTGGCTGTTGTATAAAGGATTAGGCAAGGTAAAAGAATATGAGAAGAATACGTAATATCGGCATTCTTACCTGCATAATCCTTATTATACTTCACGCGGCGTAATTTTGTGAGATAGCATCCTGTTCAAAGGCAGAACTGTTGAAAATGATGTTCTGGCTTTGAAAACGGGAATGAAACGGAAGGTTATGCCCTCTTCTCCGGAAGGTTTCACGACAGAAGCCACGGTTAGGAAAATCTCTCCGAAGGGGTATCTTGAACAGGGTATCATGAAATACGACGTAGAAGTTATATTCACCCTGCCGGACAGCATCCGGATTTATTCCGGATTCAATGCAACGGCCGAGCTTGTCCTTATTGAAAAGGAAGATATTCTGATTATTCCGGAATCATGCCTTACGTTTCGGAACGATTCGGTTTTCGTTGATATATTGAAACAGGGAAAATCAGAATCGAGGCACATAAAAACAGGGATTTCCGATAATATTCATATTGAGGTTGTTGACGGAATACGCGATGACGACAGGATTTTGAAGAAAAATAAGGATACCCGGTAGGGTATGAGTTTACAACATCCTCCTGGAAAATGAAACGGGTGTAGATTCCCTGAAAAAGTATTTTGTATAATTGGCTATTTTGGTTAAGTTTGCCGGTAATTTAATTATAAACAGAACAATATCATGACGACAAGACGTAATTTCCTGAGAACGGGATCTCTTTCATTGGCCGGCCTTCTGGTAGGCGAGAATGTTTATTCGGCTGTAACATCTCCTGACGTAAACAAACCGGCCGTTTCTTCAGTTGCCAATCATTTTGTAAGCTTGCGCCCGGCGCCCGGAGAACGTAAATTCAGATCTAAAATAGTCGACGAAACAATTGCCGCTTATAAGAAGCGTATTAAAGACGACAAGTTGGCATGGATGTTTGAGAACTGTTTCCCAAATACGTTAGATACTACCTGTGAATATTCCGTAAAAAACGGCCGGCCGGATTCTTTTATCATTACAGGCGACATACATGCTATGTGGCTACGCGATTCTTCTGCTCAGGTATATCCGTATGTTGTGCTGGCAAAAAAAGAAAAAGCGTTGCAGGATATGTTGGCCGGAGTAATTAATCGTCAGACTGCATGTATTTTAATTGATCCTTATGCAAATGCGTTTAATGATGGCCCGTTAGGGAGCGAGTGGGAGAGCGACCATACGGATATGAAGAAAGAATTACACGAACGTAAATGGGAAATCGATTCGCTTTGCTATCCGATACGCCTGGCTTATCATTACTGGAAAGAAACAGGCGATACCTCTGTATTCGACGCCAAGTGGGTATCTGCTGTCGACGTTATTCTCAAAACATGCAAAGAGCAGCAACGCAAAGATACGTTGGGTTCGTATCATTTTGCCCGTACGACAGATCGTCAGGGAGATACATTGTTGAACGGCGGCTGGGGGAGTCCTGTCAATCCGGTTGGTTTGATTGTGTCTTCTTTCCGCCCTTCTGATGATGCAAGCCTGTTCGGTTTTCTTATTCCTTCCAATTTGTTTGCCGTTACCTCCCTTCGGCAGGCGGCGGAAATGCTTCGGAAGATTAAAAATAATAACGCCCTGGCCGGGCGTTGCGAAGCGCTGGCCGATGAAGTAGAAGCGGCCGTTAAGAAATACGCGAGGGTGGAACGCGAGGGGTTTGGTACAGTATACGCTTACGAGGTAGACGGTTTCGGTAATTATGTTTGCATGGACGACGCGAATGTGCCAAGTCTGTTAGCGCTTCCTTTCCTTGGTTGCGTAGACATAAACGATCCCATTTACCAAAATACGCGTCGCCTGGTATTGAGCAAATCCAATCCTTATTTCTTTAAAGGGAAAGCGGGCGAAGGTATTGGAGGGCCGCATATCGGATTCGATTTTATCTGGCCGATGAGTATTATCATGCGGGCAACTACTTCTGCGGATGAAGAAGAGATTCGTTACTGTATACAAACGCTCCGCGATACAGATGGCGAAACCGGGTTCATGCATGAATCGTTTCATAAAGACGACCCGTCGAATTTTACGCGTAAGTGGTTTGCCTGGACAAATACCTTATTTGGCGAATTAATAATTAAATTGATAGATCAGGGAAAACTGAAAGATTTTTTCAATTGAAATGTGTATGACAAAATACGCCCTGCCAAAGCGAATCCACCCGGCAGGGCGTATTTTGTTGATATGTATAGCGTTAAAAGAATCGTTTATTCTATGGCTAATTCAATACTCTTTAAGGCTTTGTCGTTAGATGAACCGCCATACTGTATCTGATACGTACCGGGACGTACTTCCATAAGTTGTTTCGGGTCGTTGAACGACTGGAATGATTTGGAAGGAAGCTCGATAGTTACCTGCTCTGTCGCCCCGGCTTTAACGTTTACCCGTTCAAATGCTTTCAGCGCTTTGACAGGCGCATCCGGATCGTTTGGATTTTTAATATAGATTTGGGCTACTTCATCGCCATCCCTGTCTCCGGTATTTGCAATATCGAATGTAAGCCTGACTGATTCATTTCTTCCAATTTTATCTTTAGACAATTGGGCGTTCGTATATTCAAACGTGGTATAGCTCAATCCATACCCAAAAGGATATAAAGGCGTTTCCGTCATATACCGATACGTACGGCCTTTCATGTCATAATTCAGGAAATCGGGCAACTGCTCTATTGATTTATAGAATGTAATCGGAAGGCGTCCTGCCGGATTATAATCGCCAAAAAGAATATCGGCTACAGCCGTTCCCGCCTCTTGTCCGCCATACCAGGCATTTAAGATAGCGTCTACATTTGCTTCTTCCCAGTTTAAGGCTAAAGCGCTGCCGGTGCAAACAATGTAAATTACAGGTTTACCTGTTTCTTTCAGGGCTTTTATCATTTCCTTTTGTACGCTGGGCAACTCAATATTCATACGGTCTCCCTTTTTAAACCCTTCGGCGTCTACCGGCATTTCTTCACCTTCCAGACGGGGCGATATGCCTCCGGCAAATATTATAATATCGGCGTCTTTTGCTTTGGAAGCAATTGCCTGATAATCAACAGGCGTGCGTACGCCTATACTGAAGTTTAAATCGGCGCGGCCTGCGCGTTGCATATATTCAATTCTTACCGGATATGTCTTTCCCTGCTCTGCTTTTAAAATATAGTTCCGTCCGCTGGTATATTCGCTTTCCCACATTTCGGCAACCTTTTCGTTGTTGATGAATAAACGGTATCCGTCATTCCCGGAAATATCAAATTCAACGTCGCCGGTGATTTGCGACTCGAATTCGCCGGTAAAGCGGGCCGAAAAGTTTATCAGGTTTACATTCGGAGCAAATTGCGTATTTCCGCCGGTCGTATAATGCAAATCGGGAGCAATGCCTTTATGTACAGGTTCGCCCTCGAAATCAGTATTGTTGAAAAATTCAGACGCAAAACCCTGTCCATCGGGAGACGTGATATAATTGCCACAGTCCGTCATAACAAAATCGTTGGTATGGTTGCACCCTAACTCGTAGATTACCTCTGCCTCGCTTGCTTTGTTCCGGATACCTTCCAGAATCGTTACCGTTTTGCTGGGAAAACCGTTGTAATTAGCCCATTGCATGATAGAATCATTCGCATTCGGCCCTATTACGGCAATTTTTTTGATCTTTTTATCTAACGGAAGAATATTATTTTTATTCTTTAACAGCACCATACTCTTGCGAGCCATCTCTAATGCCTGGGCAACGTGCTTGGGGCTTTCTACCACGCTGTATGGAATATCGGCATAAGATACGTTGTCGTCCGGATCAAACAGTCCTAATTCAAAACGTCCCCTGAATAAACGGCGCAACGATACGTCCAATTCATCTTCCGTAATCAATCCATCCTGTACTGCTTGTAACAAAGCGTGATAACTGCCGCCGCATTCCAGATCCGTACCGCTTCTAACGGCGTCTACCGAAGCTGTTTGAGCGTCCGGGTGCGTTTCATGCCGCGGCGTATTCGTATCTTTCCTCCAGAAGTCGTCAATTGCCCCGCAGTCAGATAAAATAATATCTTCATACCCCCAAGTATTACGGAGAATATCTATTAAAAGTTTGTCGCTGTTACAACACGGTTTGCCGTCGTAACGATTGTAGGCGCACATAACTTCCTGCACATTTCCTTCTGTCACTAATTCTTCAAAAGCAGGAAGATAGGTAGTCCAAAGGTCGCGCGGAGATACTGTAACGTCAAATTCATGCCGGTTCCATTCCGGGCCGCTATGTACGGCATAATGCTTTGCGCAGGCATGGGTTTTAAAGTACTTGGGATCATTGCCTTGCAGACCTTTTACTACGGCCACGCCCATACGTCCCGTCAAATAAGGATCTTCGCCATAAGTTTCCATACCGCGTCCCCAGCGCGGATCGCGGAAAATATTAATATTTGGCGTCCAGAATGTCAGCCCTTTATAGCGGTCGTATTCTTTATCCTTTTGATACTGATGATATTTAGCGCGCGCTTCATCGCTAATCATGTCGAATGTTTCATAAAGAGCCTGATCGTCAAAAGTGGCAGCCATGGCAATCGATTGTGGAAAAACCGTTGCGCGTCCTGCGCGGGCTACGCCATGCAAAGCTTCATTCCACCAGTCATATTCAGGTATCCCCAGTCGTTCAACGGCTGGCGTCCGGTTCATCATCTGGCTCACCTTCTCTTCAAGCGTAAGCCGCCCCAGCAAATCGCTAATCCGTTCTTCAACCGGAAGATCAGCATTATAAAAAGGAAAGTCTTGTTGTTTATTACCGCATGAAAAGAAGAAGCCAAGTAAACAAATTGTTAAAAATGTAAGATGTTTCATATTATTAAAATTAAGTTATTGTAAAGATAACGCTAAAGAAAATATTTTTAAGAGCTTATTATTCTTTCAATCAACGAATTTAGCGCGTACAAAACTAATAAAATTAACAACTTTGTTCAAATATAATTGTTTAAATAACGTTACATAAACAAATATTAGCGTTTAAGCCAATATATTGTCATAGCGAGTTACAATTTCTTTCACACAATCAAGGCAGATGATTTGAGATACTTATATTAATGTTAACAAAAAATATATCCGATATTTAACATGTATTTATCAAGCGCTACTTAGGCATGAGAAATAAATAACTTATAACCGTTTATTTAGTTGCAAGAAAATTTATAGTTCCATTTTGGAAGACAAGCATTAAAAATTACCGGCATTGTTTTCATAAATTCTATGCTTG
>JAIRYL010000038.1 GCA_031267775.1 Tannerellaceae bacterium | reverse complement strand
GGCCGCTATTGGCATCGGTATCGACGTAGAGGCTCCCGAAGGAAATATGGTGGTAGTTATAGGCGGGGGAACAACGGAAATTTCCGTGATCTCGTTGGGGGGTATCGTTTCATTCAAATCCATTCGGATAGCGGGCGACGACCTGACGGCCGATATTATGGAATACATGCGCCGGCAGCATAATGTGAAAGTAGGCGAACGGACGGCCGAACAGATAAAAATTAACGTAGGTTCGGCCTTAACCTTTTTGGATAATCCCCCGGAAGACTACGTGGTGCACGGCCCGAACCAGATGACGGCTTTACCCATGGAAGTTTCCGTATCTTATCAGGAAATAGCCCACTGCCTGGAAAAGTCTCTTTCTAAAATGGAAGCCGCTATTTTAAGCGCATTGGAAACAACGCCGCCCGAATTGTATGCCGACATTGTACGTAACGGTATTTACCTGGCAGGAGGAGGCGCTTTAATGAGAGGCCTTGACAAACGTTTGACGGAAAAAATAAATATCCCCTTCCATGTTGCCGAAGACCCTTTGCATGCCGTAGCTAAAGGAACGGGTATCGCTTTAAAGAATATCGAGAAGTTTAATTTCCTTATACGATAAAAACAGTTTGCGGTTAAAGACAAGATGAATTGTCGACTGTCGACTGTCAACTGATTATGCGTAAACTGCTTGACTTTCTAATAAGAAAAAGACATTGGTTTTTATTTATATTTCTTGAGTTTATATCTGTAGCCCTGATTTATCATACGAATGCCTATCAGCAGAACATTATGTTCAGTACGGCAAATGTAATAACGGCAAATATTGTATCGGTTACAGGGTCGGTTACTTCTTATCTGAATTTACGCGAAAAGAACAAAGATCTTTTGGAACGTAACGGACGGCTGGAAATGGAATTGTTGAGAATGAAAGATATGGTAGAGGCTATGAAAGCAGATACGGTTGTATTTCGCGCGTTTGTAAACGATAGCGCCCGTTTCTTTCCGTATGAATTTACGACGGCCAAAGTGATAAATAACAGCGTAACCTATCTTTCTAATTATATTACCCTGAATAAGGGCAGGAAAGACGGCATATTGCCCGATATGGGCGTTGTGTCCGAAAGTGGAGCGGTAGGCGTTGTTTCTCTTGTTTCGGATTATTATTCCATCGTATTGCCGTTGCTGAATACAAAGTTTAAGCTGAGTTGCAAAGTGTTGGGCAGCAGTCATATCGGTTCATTAAGCTGGAACGGGCGCGACGCGCAGTATGCCAATTTGGACGAACTGCCCCGGCATGTACAGTTTCAGCTTGGCGATACGATTGTTACAAGCGGTTATTCGGCCGTTTTTCCCGGAGGTATTCTGGTGGGATTTGTATCTTCCTTTGAAAGGCAGCGCGACGACAATTTCAACTCGTTGAAAATAAAGCTGGCAACCGGCTTCCAGCGTTTAAGCAATGTGATGGTAATAAGAAACTTCCGGCAAGAAGAACAATGGGCGATAGAGCGGGAGGTACAGGGTAATGAATAATGTTATAAAAGGCGCCGTCTATTTTGTTATACTGGTATTGATTCAGGCGCTTATTCTGAACAATATCCATTTTCTCCGGCTGGTTACGCCTTTTTTATATCTCTATTTTATCGTAAAAATGCCGGTTGGGTTTACTTCGTCAAGGGTAACTTTTTTTTCGTTTTTGCTGGGGCTTATTATCGATATATTCTCCAATACGCCGGGTATGCATGCTGCCGCCTGCACGTTTGTCGGGTTTGTCCGTCCGGCCGTTATCAAGGTTTTAATGGGCGACGAATTGGCGGATACCATCTCTCCTTCGTTTAAAACATTTGGCTATGGAGGCTTTTTCAGGTATGCCGCCGTATTGGCGGCGCTGCATCATGTTACGCTGTTTATATTGGAATCGTTAACATGGTTCGACGCTTTATTCCTCTCGATTCGTATTGTTGCCTGTATAACCGCTACTACGCTCCTGATTTGTATTGTAGAAGCATTTAACGTTGAGGGACAGAAAAATGATTAATACTAAATATGCTTTTGAAAACAGACGCTATATTATTTCGGGAGTCGTTATACTGATTGTTATCGTTTTTATTGTCCGTTTGTTTTATCTTCAGGTAATAGAAAATGAATATAAGGCATGGGCGGACAGCAACGCTTTTTTAAAAAAGACGCTCTATCCTTCGCGCGGCATGATTTACGACCGGAATGGCAAGCTGCTTGTGTTTAATCAACTGGCCTACGACGTGATGCTGATTATGCGTGAAATCAAACCCTTCGACACCCTTGATTTCTGTAATACCGTAGGCATAACGAAAGAGCAATTCAGCAAGCGTATCGTTGATATCAAGAATCGCCGTTTGAATCCGGGGTATTCTTCGTATGTTCCGCAGGTATTTATGAACCAGCTTTCCGCCCAGGATTACGGCGTATTGCAGGAAAAACTGTATAAATTCCCAGGCTTTTACATTCAGAACCGTACCATCCGCGAATACGAGTATCCCTATGCCGCTCATGTGTTGGGGAATATCGGGCAGGTAAACAAATGGGATATCGAGCAGAACAGCTACTATGTGCAGGGAGACAATTCCGGACGTTCCGGCGTAGAACGTTCTTATGAAGAAGCCTTGCGGGGCGAAAAAGGCGTGGAGATATTGCTTCGCGACGCGCATGGCCGGATAAAAGGGAAATATGAAGACGGCAAACATGATGTAGCGCCTGTTTCGGGAAAGAATCTGACCCTCTCGCTGGATATGGATTTACAGGCTTACGGCGAGAAACTTATGCAAAATAAATTGGGCAGTATCGTCATGATCGAGCCGGCGACAGGCGAAGTGCTTTGTATGGTTTCCACTCCGACGTATGATCCCAATATGCTTGTAGGCAGGCAGCGCGGAAGAAATCATGCGCTGCTTGAAAGCGATCCGCTCAAGCCTCTTTACGACAGGGCTATTATGGCCAGCTATCCTCCGGGTTCTACGTTTAAACCGGCCATGGGGCTTATCTTTCTTCAGGAAGGGGTTATAACCCCCGAAACCATGTATTCCTGCGGACACGGTTATCCGGTATTAGGCGGAAAACCTGCTTGCCACGGCCATTTTTCGCCTTTAAATTTAGTACCTGCCATTGCTACGTCCTGCAATGCTTTTTTCTGTTGGGGACTGCGCGACATGATCGATAGCCGCAAACGTTATCCTACCGTACAGGATGGATTTGACGTTTGGCGCGATCACATGTTGAGCATGGGATACGGACGTCCGTTAGGCCTGGACTTGCCGGGCGAAAAAGGAGGCTCCATTCCTACCAGTAAAATGTATAATAAATTTTAT
>JAIRYL010000133.1 GCA_031267775.1 Tannerellaceae bacterium | reverse complement strand
CTTCGGGAGCCTCTACGTCGATACCAATGCCAATAGCGGCCGCCATAGGCTCGTAAATCATATAAACGTCGCGCCCTCCGGCATGTTCGGCCGAATCGCGAACAGCCCGAAGTTCAACTTCCGTACTGCCGGACGGGATACATACTACGATACGCAGCGAAGGAGAAAACCAGTGGCTTTTAGACCCAATCATCTTTATCATACCCCGTATCATCTGTTCGGCGGCAAAGAAATCCGCTATCACGCCATCGCGCAACGGACGGATCGTTCTAATATCTTCATGCGTTTTACCGTGCATCTGGCGCGCCTTCTCGCCTACTGCCAATACCTTATCCGTGCGCCTGTCCAAGGCTACTACCGAAGGTTCGTCTACCACAATCTTTCCATTGCTTATAATAATGGTATTTGCCGTACCCAAATCCATCGCTATCTCTTGCGTAAAAGAAAATAATCCCATTGTTTTGCTATCTTAATGTTTAAAATGACGGATACCCGTCTTCACCATCGTTACACCGTGTTCATTACAATATTCAACCGACAACCGATCGTTTACCGAACCGCCGGGTTGAATAATGGCCGTAATCCCTGCCTGGTTCGCTATTTCTACACAATCGGGGAAAGGGAAAAAAGCATCCGAAGCCATTACGGCGCCCTTCAGATCGAGTCCGAAAGAACGGGCTTTTTCAATAGCCTGTTTCAATGCATCCACGCGCGAGGTTTGTCCTGTTCCGCTGGCGCAAAGCCGTTTATTCTTTACCAGCGTAATCGCGTTCGACTTACTGTGCTTTACCAGTTTATTGGCAAACAGCAAATCGTCTGTCTCTTGCGGAGCGGGTTGTTTATCCGTCATCGGCTCCAGGTCGGCGGCCGTCTGAATGCTCATATCTTTGTTTTGCATCAGTACGCCATTCAATAAAGAACGGTATTGCATGTCCGCCGTTTTCGTTTTCTGATGGATAAGAATGATACGGTTTTTCTTTTGCGTCAGGACTTCCAGCGCATCCGTGTCATAATCGGGAGCAATAATAACTTCAAAAAAGATTTTATTGATTTCTTCCGCCGCTTCCCTGTTGATAGCGGCATTGGCTATTAATACTCCGCCAAAAGCGGATACCGGGTCGGCGGCCAGCGCGTCTTTCCATGCTTCCGTTACAGAACTGCGCGAGGCGACGCCGCAGGCGTTAGTATGTTTTAATATGGCAAACGTCAATTCGTCAAATTCGTCTATCAGCGTTACGGCCGAATCGATATCAAGTAAATTGTTGTATGATATTTCCTTTCCGTGAATCTGGTCGAACACTTCATTTAATTTACCGAAAAAGCGGGCCTGCTGATGCGGATTTTCTCCATAGCGCAGATGTACCGGCTCGTCTATAGCTACGCGAAAAGCGGAGCTTTCCCGGTTATCAAAGTAATTAAAAATAGCGGTATCGTAACCCGACGATACGGCAAAAGCCTCCTTGGCAAACCAGCGCCGGTCTTCCAGGGAAGTTTCAGCGCCTTTTTCTTCCAAAATATGCAGCAGAGGCGCGTATTGAGCTTTCGAGGCAACGATCAACACATCTTTATAATTCTTGGCGGCCGCCCGAATCAAAGAAATGCCGCCTATATCGATTTTCTCGATAATTTCCTGTTCGGTTGCGCCTGCGGCAACGGTATCTTCAAAAGGATACAAATCTACAATCGCCAAATCAATTGCCGGAATTGCGTATGCTGCCAGTTGTTCTATATCCGTTGTATTGTCGCGCCGCGCCAGGATACCTCCAAATACCTTCGGATGAAGCGTTTTAACCCGTCCGCCTAAAATAGAAGGATACCCCGTAAGTTCTTCAACGGCGTTGCAGGGTAAGCCCAACGATTCTATAAAAGTACGGGTTCCGCCGGTAGAAACAAAACTGACGCCCTCTTCGTGAAGCTTCTTTAGTATTTCGTCTAACCCTTCTTTATGATAAACAGAGACCAAGGCATGTCTCATTTGCTTCGATGCTGTCATCTTTTATTTCTATGATTTACATTTATGATTCTGAAATACAAAAGTAGGTAATTATTTCTAATTACTTAAAGATGAGAATAAAAAAACTTTCAAAAACTGCAGGCAGGCGGGCGGGGCTGATTTTAATTCTGATTATTCTTCTATCTTTCAATTATTTAATCCAGGTTTCCTGTTGTTTAAGATTGAAAATTTGTTTGCCGGAAGCGTTATTATATGTTAACCGGCGGAAGTTGGCGGGAATTGTTCCGATATGTGAAAACCGGTCTTTCGGGGCGGTTTTTCAGTAAAATCTACATAAATAACCGTAAATATTCTTTATGGCAAAAAAAGCGACTTTTGACAGATTGTTTGATTTTTGTTTGAAACGGTATCAGATTGTCAGGGTCGATTAGGCGGCAACGACGCGGCAACGGTGCGGCAACGGGGCAGTTTTCGGGGCATACGGGTTGGCGTCGTTTTGTAAGGTCTTAGCCTGTGGCTTGCTTACGGGTAGCGTGATCCTTTGTAGATCCTTTGTAGATCCTTTGTGGATCCTTTGTGGATCCTTTGTGTCGGATAAATTTGTATCTTAGCGGTAACTTCACTTACCAGCTCTCCGGTTGTCTGATTTATTAAAAAAAACATATCCGTTTTTAATTTTTTAATTGCGCGTTGTTCCTCTATCTACCTGATGCGTCGGCGCGGGAGCAAACCGTAATTTGAATTAATTTGTTATCTTTGCGAATTACAAAATAAATAAGATGAAAACGAATATAGAAGAACGTCTTGCCGCCCTTCGGGAAGCTATGAAAAGGCGGGGGGTAGACGCTTATATTATTCCCAGCTCCGATCCGCATCTGAGCGAATATACGCCCGACCGGTGGAAATCGCGGGAATGGATATCCGGTTTTACCGGTTCGGCGGGGACGGTTGTCGTTACGGCCGTAAAGGCCGGATTGTGGACGGATTCGCGTTATTTCCTGCAAGCGGCCGAACAGTTGAAAGGCAGCGGTATCGATTTATACAAGTTAACGCTTCGGGAAACGCCTTCTATTCCCGACTTCCTGCTACATGAGCTGCTGGAGGAAGGAGGAACGGTAGGGCTTGACGGAGAATCGTACCCTGTTACAGACTTTCGGAATCTGACGGGGAAACTGGCGAAGAAGGGTATTCGATTACTTCCTTCGATTGACTTGATAGACCAGATATGGAGCGGGCGACCGGCGATTCCGGCTACTAAAATATTTGAACTTCCGGTAGAAATAACGGGGCTGTCTGTACGCGACAAGCTGGACGCTATCAATGACAGGCTTCATAAAGCGGGCGCGGACTGTCTGGCGCTGTGCGCGCTGGACGAAATAGCGTGGACGTTTAATATTCGCGGAAACGACGTAAGCTATAATCCGGTGGCGGTGAGTTACGCTTTTGTTTCTGAAAACGAGACCGTATTGTTTATCAAGCCGGAAAAACTGACGGCAGAAACGGCAGACCATCTGAAACAGGAGGGGGTTATTTTGGCCGATTACAACAAGGTTATGCCCTATCTGGCGCGATTGCCGGAGAAGGCCGTCGTTTTTATCGATCCCGCCCGTACGAATGTCGCGCTGTTCAACGCCCTGCCCGACGGATGCGAAGTGATAGAAGGCATTACTCCCGTGAATCATCTGAAAAGTATAAAAAACCAGGCAGAGACAGACGGATTCCGCCGCGCGCTGGTAAAAGACGGCATTGCGCTCACCCGTTTCCATCTGTGGCTGGAAAAACAACTGGCGGAGGGAGCGAACGGGCTGACGGAGATGAGTATTTCGGAAAAGCTATCCGCCTTACGCGCCGAACAGCCGCTGTACATATCCGACAGTTTCCATACAATTTGCGGATACGGCCCTCATGGCGCGATTGTTCATTACAGCGCCACGCCTGAAACGGATGCGGAAATAAGGCCCGAAGGCGTCTTGCTGATGGATTCGGGCGGACAGTATCTGGACGGCACAACCGACATAACCCGCACAATTGCGCTGGGAGAACCTGCCGAACAGATGAAAAAGGATTTCACCCGGGTATTGAAAGGCACGATAGGCATTGCCAAATGTAAATTTCCCGCCGGCATACGCGGCTGCCTGATTGACGCTTTTGCCCGTAAGGCTTTATGGGATGCGGGGATACAATATTTGCACGGCACGTGCCACGGGATAGGGCATTGCCTGAATGTGCACGAGGGGCCGCAGAGTATCCGCATGGAAGAAAATCCGGTTATACTGGAACCGGGTATGGTGATGAGCGACGAACCGGGTATGTACCGCGAAGGGCAGTATGGCATACGAACCGAAAATATGGTGTTGGTAATAGAAGACAGCGAGACCGAATATGGTACGTTTCTGACTTTTGAAACGCTGACGCTGTGCTATATCGATACGCGGCTTGTGATACCGTCTATGCTTTCGGTACGCGAACTGGCGTGGCTGAACAAATATCATCAACTGGTATATGATACGCTAAGCCCGCATCTTACCGAAGAAGAAAAAGCGTGGCTAAAGGAGAAGACGAAAGAATTATAAATGAACAGGAAGTAAACGATATGGCTTTACTAAAATCGGTGAGAGGATTTACTCCAAAGATAGGAAAAGATACCTACCTGGCGGATAATGCCGCGATTATTGGAGACGTTGAGATAGGCGAAGGATGCAGTATCTGGTTTGGAACCGTGCTTCGGGGCGACGTAAATTCCATCCGTATAGGCGACGGGGTGAATATTCAGGATGGTTCGGTGCTGCATACGTTATATGAAAAGTCTACGATTGAAATCGGCAACGACGTTTCCGTAGGACATAACGTAACCATACACGGGGCGAAGATTTGCGACGGCGCGTTAATTGGTATGGGATCGACCGTTTTAGACCATGCGGTGATTGGCGAGGGGGCGATTGTGGCGGCGGGATCGGTTGTGCTTAGCCGCACGATTGTTGAGCCGGGAAGTATTTATGCCGGCGTACCGGCCAAATTTGTAAAGAAGGTAGACCCTGAACAAGCCAAGGAAATCAATCAAAAAATAGCGCGCAACTATCATCTGTATGCCGGCTGGTACAAGGAGGAGTCAGTAAAATAATCGTTTTTTTAATCCATATAAAACTTACCCTAATGAAACATGAACGTTTGTTATTTCTTATTTTATTAATCTTCATTACTTCCTGCGGAAGCGACGACGAGCCGGAGGTACTGAAAAGTTCGGAAAAACAATTGGTTGAATTTGCGGTATCCGACGCCAAAGGTACGATAGACGAAAATATGAAAACAGTTACGATCCGTTTGACCGAAAGTATAGATATTAAACAGGTTCGCCCTGCTATTACGATATCGAAGGGCGCAACGGTCTTTCCTGAATCCGGCGAAGCCGTCGACCTGAGCCATCCCGTAACTTACACGGTTACGGCTGAAGATGCATCCAGGCAGGAATATACGGTTACGGCTCAGGTGTTGCCTTTTGATTTCAGGATAAACTCGATTAGCACGACAAAGGCAAGGGCCGACCAGATATTTTATATAAACGGGACTTTTTCCGACGACCCGGAGCTGATGGGCGTTTACCTGACTGCCGGCGAAACCCGGACGGCCTGCCGGATTGGGGTATATACGCCCTCGCTTATGCGCGTTGCCATAGATAAAAATATGGCGGCCGGGCTGTATGACCTGACCGTAGTCTATTACGGGAAGGAGGAAATAGCGATAACCTATCCCGACCCGGTAGAAATAACAGACCTTGTGCCTTCTGTTTCTTTTCTGTCCGCCTATACGCTGGATGCTGCAACAGACGCTCTTTTTATTACGGGAAAGAACTTCAAGCTGCAGAAAGAAGAGCAGGCAAACGTCCGTTTTTCCGAACGGGGGAGCACGGAAACGGCGGGTAATGAAATTTACTTGCCGGGAAACGTATATAGCTTTGGCGATCTGGATATTATCCATATCGGGAATCTAAAAGAGCTGGGAGAGAAGGCGTATACCTGTACGGTTTTTATTGATGGCGTTATGGCCGATTATTCCAATATATTATATTTTGAGAAAGATCCCAAGCGTCCGGAGATACAGTCTGTAAGCAATCTAAATCCATCGGAAGGCGAACGCATTACCCTTACCGGTTCAGGGTTCGGATATTCTTCATACATCCTGTTTTACGCGCAAGTAATAGAAGGTTTGGATCTGTATCTTCCTATATACCAGATTACAGAATCTATCTACCGACTTACAAACGGAAAAGAATACCTGCAATTCAATATGCCCAAGGTAGGGGATATAACGAAGTATAAAGTAAAGGTTTCTTATTATTCCATCGATTCTGATTTTTCGGAGATAATAACCGTGCAGTAAGTATCTATCGTAATTAAAGATGAAGACAATCCATTTGTGTTTACTGGTTTCCATCAGTCTGCTTTCTTCCTGTTCGGGTTCTTCCAATCCGAAAGAGAAGATAGAAACCGGTTATGACTTGCCGGTTCAATTCAATCCCCCCGTTTATGTTTGCTATAAAGCGCCGGCGGATATACGAATAGACGGCGTCTTGTCGGCCGAAGAATGGGGCGCGGTACCCCGTATTTCCGACTTTGTGGATATTGCGGGGGATAATCAAGCCAGGCCTTTCCTTGAAACAAGCGTAAAAATGGCCTATACCGACCAGGGGCTTTACCTGGCAGTCCTGATGGAAGAACCGCATGTTTGGGCTGATATGACGGAACATGATTCTCCTCTCTTCCTGAATAATAATTTCGAGTTTTTCTTCAACCCTGCCAACGATACGCACAACTATGTGGAATATGAAATAAACGCGCTGGGTACGGAGTGGGATCTATTCCTTACCAAGCCATACAGGGATGGGGGATTATCATTCAGCAACTGGGAATTTATGGGTATGGAATCTGCGCTGCATATTGACGGAACATTGAATGATCCCCGCGATACGGATACCTCGTGGAGCGTGGAAATCTTTCTGCCCTGGCGATCTGTTTACCAGTTAACGCCGGGAAAAAACAAACCGGAAGTTGGCGACCAAATCCGCGCCAACTTCTCTCGTGCCCGGTGGAACGCTGAAATACAAGACGGGAAATATGTAAAAATTCCTTATGCCGGAGACGACAAGGTTCGCTCGCGCTTTTGGGCCTGGGCGCCAAGTAATGCGAATAACGTCCATATGCCCGAATTTTGGGGATTCGTCCAACTATCCGGCCTGCAGGCGGGCGCAGGCGAAGATACCTTCGTAAAACATGCCGACGAAGAAACCAAATGGATATTACGCAATCTGTATTATCGCCAGAATCAATATTATAAGGCTTGGGGCGAATATGCCGCTTCGCTTACGGATTTAAAAGCAGACGAAGCGTGCCCGGAAGAATGGCTCGCCCGGCTTACGTTACACCGGACGGCGCGTATGTACGAAATCACCCTGCCTTCGCCGGACGGCAACGTTTGGAGTATCCGTCAGGACGGATTGGTCTGGAGCGATTAAAAGAGCCTCAGGAGGCGTCTGAAAATAAATCATACAAATTTATTTCCAGAAGCCTCCTTATCTTTCTTTAATCCATTGCGATATATCCGTTAGCGCTTCCGGGTTAAACGTTTCTTCTATTGCTCCATATTCGCTGGGGAGGCCGGTTGCAGCCGTTTGAAAAAGATGGTTCAGATTGAAATAGGGCTTTGTTTGAACGTTTGTATTGCCGTTGGCGGTAATGCTATTTAATATGGCCGAGAGGTTTTCGGCGGCAGGTACCTGCAAATCGTGCATTCCATTCAAGGCCAGAACCGGACATTTGACGTTTTTGAAGTATTCCTGCGGATCGTATTTCAGGAAACTGATAATCTCCGGCGAAGACAACTGCTGAATGGCCTGTTCGATTTGTCTTTCTACCGGAGCGCCTGTAAAAATCTTTGTTATGCCTTCCCTCAGCTCGCCCGCATTTTTTGCCCTTACGGCTACCTGCTGGGCTTCTGCCATATAAGCGTTAAACGTATCGATATATGCGTCGGGAATGCCCGAAGCCCGGAATATGGCTTTCCGTTGCATCGCCAATAATTCTACGCCGGTAACTCCTACTCCGGCCAATGTGACAATAAAAGCGGGAATCTTTTCCGACGCCAGCATGAAAGCGACGCCTCCTCCCTCGCTATGCCCAATCAGCCCTGTTTTATCTTTGTTTATTTCTTTCCTTGTTTTTAAATAATCAAGAGCCGCCTTTACGTCTGTTGCAAAATCGGCTAAGGTAGCTTTCGCGTAATCGCCTTGCGACTCGTCCACCCCACGGTCGTCAAAACGCAAGACAGCTATTCCCTGACGTGTCAGATGATCTGCCAATACAAGAAAAGGCTTATGGTTCAGTATTTCTTCGTCTCTGTTTTGCGGGCCGCTACCCGATATCAATACGACGGCGGTATACTTACCGGGCGCTTCGGGTAAGGTAAGCGTTCCCGACAGGCGAATAGCCGCTTCTTTGTTATCAAAAGTTACATCTTCCGCCTTATAAGGAAAAGGGGGCAGCGGCTCTTGCGCGCGCGTAACGGGAGCAATTTCCGTATGCGACAAGTCTAATTTCCCGGTTTGCCCCATTTGAGTGAACGAGCCTTTTATTATCCCATCTTTCCCTCTTGTTCCTTTATACTGAAAATCAATATTATCAATGCGTATATCTATCGTATTATTCTTACATGTTACGACTGTTACGGGAATTTCTTCTTTCGTTTGATCGGGACTTTGCATGGTAGCCGTATATGCGTCGGCCGACTGCTTGATATCAAAAATAATCCGCATGTTGAATCCGCCCATATCAATACTTCCATACCATTTACCGGTGAAATCGGATGGGGGCGAACATGAACAGACAGAGAACAAAAGCAAAATGGATAGAATTAAAAGCTGTTTCATTTTTTTCAGGGTATATTTTTAAGTAAGACGATTTACAGTTATGCAAATATAGCAAGCTTTTTTTTATTCTTACCTGAAATTTATTATCTATAACT
>JAIRYL010000048.1 GCA_031267775.1 Tannerellaceae bacterium | reverse complement strand
GGCTACGGTGGAAGAGATAAGATATACCTCGCCACTCGCGTTTATCCCTGCTCCATGCTGATTGACTGTGTTATAAGCAATCGTGGTATTGATGCAATACGTTTTGGTGTTCCCTCCGGAGCCTTGTATGGCTCCGCCATACGCGCCGCTAACATCATTTCCGGCTACCAAACAGGACTCAAGCGTTAATACCGAATAATCTGCCTGTCGAATACCTCCGCCTCTGTTGTCAGAGGCATTATTGGAGATAATGCTCTTATAGGCATAAACGTTGGCGGATGCGCCGGCTAAAAAAATACCTGCGCCTCCGGCGTCATTGGTTGCGGTTGTTCGCGTTACATTTTTTTCGACGGTACAATAATATAACTTCACGTTTCCGCTGTTTACATGAATACCCGGTCTTTGGGGGGAGGAAGTCGTATAACCTCCGGTTACTCCAATTCCTCGCAATGTTATTTCCCCGTTGCTGCTGTTGATATAGAGCACAGGACTGTCGCCGGAATCGGCAACGCCGTTGCCGTTTACATCCCCGGAAAGGACAGTTGGCGTTGCGGAGGGATAAGTAATGTCAACCGTTGAGCCGGTAATGCCGGGATCAAATCCGCCAATGATTGTAATGGCTCTGGTTAGGGTCACAAAAGGAGTTCCCGGACTTGCCTGTGACCTGTAAATACCTCCGCCCATATAAATTACGTCATTGGCTGCAATATCCGAGGCGAGTTTTGAAATAAATACTTCACCGGACATCGCGTTGTCCCAGGAGGTTCCGTCGCCGTTACCGGCAGCCGCTACTTTTACATAATACTCGGCAGCTTTTGTTGTGCCGGACAGGAGCAATAAACTGCTCAGTAAGAAAAATAAAAAATTCCGTTTCATAATAATTTAATAATTAATAATTTAATAACTACTGATTTAATAACTACTGATTTAATGATTTATATAAGATACATTGCCAAAATCGAAAATGGCATTTTTTGCAAAATCTATGGCTTTTTAAATATCTTCGCCACGAATCCCCCGCCCGAAGCCATTTTTACCTTTAACGTCTGGTGGGAGGGAATGGGAATATCGATGATTTCCCGTTTATAATCGGCGGCGACTCTGTCGGCATTAACGCCGTCTTTGAATATTTCCGCCATATAATCGCCCGGGGCAAGGAAAGATAAGTCCAGTTCCAATTCCCGTTCGTCCCGGTTTGTCAAGGCTCCCACGTACCAGACATCGCTCTTTTTCCGGGCGATAGCCGCATATTGAGCGATTTTTCCGTCCAGCGCCACTGTTTCGTCCCACACCGTTGGAATGGCGGCGATGAAAGCGGTACATTCCTTTTCTTTCAAATAATTGCTGGGATTATCGCAGAGCATGTTAAGTGGCGATTCAAAGATGACGTAAGTGGCCAGCTGCCGGCAACGGGTGCCCTGGCTCATCGGATTGGAGTATACCGGGACGAAATCGTTTTTAAGCGCATTGCGCATGGCGCCTTGCGTATAATCCATCGGGCCGGCTACTTGGCGGATAAAGGGGACGGTTACGTCGTAAGTAACCTGGTCGACGTCTTTGTGCCCTTTGAGCCTTTCCAGACCGTTTACGCCTTCAAAGTTGACGACATTCGGCCAGGTGCGTTGCAGGCCGGTAGGTTTGTAGGCGCCGTGGAAGTCCAGCAACAGCTTGTATTTGGCGGCTGTGGCGGCGCTCCGGTAATAGAAATCGACCATTTGTTGGTCGTCTCTGTCCATGAAATCTACTTTAAAGCCCTTGACGCCCATGCCGGAGTAATGACGGCAAACGTTTTCCATGTCGCGTTCGAAAGCATAGTAGCCCGCCCACAAGATTAATCCGACGTTTTTGGCGGCTGCATATTCTATCAGTTCTTTCAGGTCTATTTCGGGAACTACCTGCATCAGGTCGGCCTTCTTGTTGACCGCCCAGCCCTCGTCGAGGATGACGTACTCAATATTGTATGCCGATGCGAAATCAATATAATATTTATAGGTAGCGTTGTTTATTCCCGATTTGAAATCCACGCCGTAGATATTCCAGTCGTTCCACCAGTCCCAGGCCACTTTTCCCGGCTTAATCCAGGAAACGTCTTCCAGTCGCGACGGGCAGGCGAGCTTGTACACCAGGTCGTTGTTCAGCAAATCCCGGTCTTTGGCGGCAACGGTAATCACGCGCCAGGGAAACCGCCGGTATCCGGAGCCTTTGGCGATGAATGTTTCTCTTTCTTTGACAGGCATTTGCAGGTTGTTGTGTCCGCCCTGTTCCGTTTTCTTCGGGTAAGGAGCAAAGACGCCCTTGAGCGTATGGGATGCGTCGCCATTATAGAGATACATGCCCGGATAATGTTCCAGGTCGGCCTCGGTGATAGCTGTTTTCCTGCCGTTGATACCTTCAACGAGGATGGGCAGGAAAGCCAATCTCCCTGATTCCCAGCGGTCGAGAGGGGCATGGGTATAGGCGTTTTCAAAAGAATTGAAAAACTGTTCTTCGAAGGTTTTGCCCCGCTTTACGTAGGGGACATAGGCGTCGCAATTACTTCCGAAATTAAATTCGGCCGTTTCGTTGACGACCGTGAAGTCTTTCTTTCCGGTCGACACGAAGCGATAGGCCATTCCTTCGTCGTAAATCCTGAAAAGCAGCGTATAATCGCCCGTGAAACGCAATTCCAGTTCATTGTAGTAATCTTCGATTTGGCGCTTTTTGTAGATTGGCGATTCGATGGTTTGCCTGATATTGTACGTTTTCGAACCTCTGACTTTCGGATTGATTCCAAAGCCTGTTTTCTCCGTCAGCTGCATGGCGACGGCAGATGGATGGATGATAATATCTCCCTGAGAGGTGAATTGATACCTGACCTGTTGTTTGTCTACCGAAACGGTGATTTCGGAATTTCCGTCCGGCGATTTGACGGAGTAATTTTTCTGATCGGTTGCATACAGGGAAAAACCAGGCAGCAGCAGCAGAGAAAACAATAGTAATTGTTTCATACGTATTAAAAACATGATACATGTGTTGTCCGTAAAAATTTCAACCATCGATAAAATAATTTGACGCGAAAGTAGCGGATACATTAAAGATTCATTAAAAAATCTTTTCGTAATTATTCGGAGACAAAAAAAAACGAAGATGTTTTTATCTTCGTTTTTTTTGATTGAGTGTATAAGCTATTGATAATTAATCGCTTGTTTTCATAGTCATGCGTTTTCAACTTTTTAAGCTATGGATTCATGTAAAATGCCGTTTTTGCTTAAAAACTGATGTTACGCAAGCATAAGATGATTGACGCGGCGCACGGCGGGGGGAGGGGCATGCTGTGCGTGTGCTGTCGCACACGGCTATAAACACACTTTAAAGAACTAAAAACCAAGAGTTAAGAACTAAGAGTTGGCTGGCGCCTGCTTACCGCGCTTCGCGCAACTCTTAGTTCTTAGTTCTAATAAGTTCTTAGTTCTCTCAGATTTGTTTATGTTTGCGTAACATCAGATAATAAAATATAAGCCGTTGTATCTTTCGCCATCAGGCATTGGCAAATTTGAAATACACCCTGCGATTCCCGGAGTTTATCCACAGCACATAAATTCCGGCAGGATACGGGGAGACGGATATGCCGA
>JAIRYL010000042.1 GCA_031267775.1 Tannerellaceae bacterium | reverse complement strand
CCCTCGCGCGTCGCGCCGCCTGCCGCGTCGCTCAAAGGCTCGCGCTTCGCGCCTCGCCCCCCGCCCCGCCAAGTAGACGCAAGCATTGTGAGACGCAAGCATTGCGTCTCTACGCGGCCGCCTAAAGAAAACCCGCCCCGATCATCAAAAAAAACCGGACCATACATATATATATATATATATGTAGGGGCGACCCATGTGGTCGTCCTTTTCCGTTCCCTTTTCCGTTCCCTTTTTCGTTCCCTTTTCCGTTCCCGTAGAGAGACGATCCCCCCCAGACTGATTTTTTTTTGTAAAAGACAGTCGGCAGTCAAGCGCGCGCAAGGAGCGCCTGGCCGACGGTTCGGCGCGTATTTTTGGGCGGGTAAAAGACCTCTCAAAAAAACATAAGTAAGATTTTTTAAAATTATAAGTAAGATTTTTCAAAATCATAAGTAAGATTTTTTAAAATCATGAGTAAGATTTTCTAAAAACATAAGTAAGATTTTTTAGACGGGTATTCATGTAATTTTAAACGCAGTCTGTTTCTGCGAAAAGCGCTCTCTTTTGCGCGGGCATGTCCGGCCGTATCGGGGGGGGCGAAGGGAAAGTGGAAACAGGTTCTTTGGACGGGAGGCGAAGGGCGAAGGGCGAGCCTTTGAGCGGAGCGTCGCGCCGAGCTGCCTAAAGAAAACCTGCCTCGATTATCAAAAAAAACCGGACAATACATATACATATATATATATATGTAGGAGAGCGTCTCAAAAGTTTCCCTTTTCCGTTCCCGTAGAGAGATGATCCTCCCCCGACTGATTTTTTTTTGTAGAAGACAGTCGGCAGTCAAGCGCGCGCAAGGAGCGCCTGGCCGACGGCCTGGCGCGTATTTTTTGGCGGGTAAAAGACTCCTCAAAAAAACACACTGTGTTTTTCAAAAAACACAGTATGATTTTTCAAAAACATAAGTATGTAATTTTAAAAACATACTGTGTGTTTTTAGACGGGTAGTTATGAAAATTTAAACGCAGTCTGTTTCTGCGAAAAGCGCTCCCTTTCGCGCGGGAATTTTCTCTCGGCGGGCAACGTTTTTCCGAACGGCTTTCTTTTTTTCTTTACTGATAGCCGATGATCGCGCGCGCAGGGAATGCCTGACCGGCGGCTTATTACGTGTTTTTTGGCGGATTAGACGCCCTTCAAATTTCCTTGCCTGTGGAAATAAATTTCTTTGCCTATGGAAATAAATTTTCTTGCCTATGAAAATAAATTTTCTTGCCTATGAAATTTTATGCGGCGCATGTGAAAAATATATTTTCTTGCCTATGAAATTTTACGCGCGTGCCTATGGAAATTTACGCGCGTGCCTGTGAAAATATATTTCCTTGCCTGTGAAAATTTACGTGCGCGCCTGTGAAAATATATTTCCTTGCCTGTGGAATTTTACGCGCGCATTTACGGGAATTTAGGCGCGCGCTGTTTCTGCGAAAAACGCTCCTCAATTAAATTGATAATTGATAATTGATAATTGATAATTAAAAAGCGCGCGCGCGCGTAGAGACGCAATGCTTTGCGTCTCCTTCCCCGCGTCTCCTTCTCCCGCGTCTCCTTCCCCGCGCGTTTGGGCGGCGATGGGCGAAGCGCGAGCCTTTGAGCGACGCCGCAGGGGGCGCGACGCGCGAGGGATAGCAGCGGATAGCCCGCAACGAGCGGAGCGCAGCGGAGGGAGAGAGGACTTGCAGCGGATAGCCCGACCGCCCGACCACAGGGAGGGGGGGCGCGCCCAAATTGAATTGAGAATTGAGAATGGAGAATGGAGAATGGAGAATTAGCAAAATCAGGCGCTTCTTGCAGGGGGTACAGCCTGGCAGACCGCAGGTCTGAATATAAATAACCCCCAATGAAGCGTAGCGATTGGGGGGAGAAGAGGCTTCTTGCAGGGGGAGTTCGTTCGATTTATTTTAATTTTTAATTTTTAATTCTTAATTTTTAATTTTTAAATGCCTGGCGGGGGGGAGTCTTTGCTGGCGTGCATGGTGGAGACGAAGGCTGTTGGGTCTATTTCTTTTATTTCGTTTTTGAGGCGCGGGAGGTCTTTGCGTTCGGCTATTGTGAATATGATTTCTTTTTCTTTGCCTTCGTACATGCCTCTGCCGTGGAGGAATGTTCCTTTCATGCCCATTTTGTTTACTATGAGGGTTTTGATTTCCTGCGTTTTGGCGGAGACGATGAAGACGGCGCGGTTTGGGTTTTCGGTTTGGAACATGTCTACTACTTTTCCGTATACAAAGATGGTGAACCAGGAGTATAATGGCACAATCCAGTCTTGAAAGACCAGCAGGCCGAGCAGTACGACGGCGGAATCGAGCAGAATAATGGTATTGCTTACCTTGATGTTTGTGTCGAGGGCTACGACTCGTGCCAGCACGTCGGTGCCGGCGCTGGCGCTGCGCGCTCTGAATACGCAGGTTACGCCCAGTCCCAGGATAGCGCCGCCGTAGAAGCAGGCTATGAAGCGGTCGTTTTCTATCAGAGGGGCGTCGCCGGGCAGGAGCGAGAGGGCGTCGGTAAAGATGGAGATGAGCAGGAATGTGACGATTGTTTTGGGGCCGGAGGACAGGCCCAGCTTTTTGATGGCCAGTATCAGCAGGGGTATGTTAAAGCATAGCGCCGTAGCGCCCAGGGGCAGGCCGTGGGGGAAAAGGGGAAAGAGTCCCTGCGTAAGGTAATGTATGACGATGGAGACGCCGTATATCCCTCCGGGAACGATTTTGTAGGGGGCGAGAAATACGACGTAGCTTAGCGCCTGCAGGAAGGCGCCGGCGACGATTAATGAATAGTCGGCGACTGTTTGCCTGAGCGCGGGCGGGGCGGATACCGGTTGTTTTAGCGTCATGATGTACTGGACAGTTTGGTTTGTTAAAGGGGCAAAGGTAGGTAAAAAAAGCGGGGGGCGAAGGGGGGCGGAAAAAAAACCCGCGTTTTGCGGGTTTTTGCGGGGGTTTGCGGGGGGGCGTCTAAAACAGTTTGCCGGGATTGGCTAATATCCGCTGGAGCATCAGCCAGGCGTGAGGGTCGCCCAATGTATGCGCGCGGGTAAGCCAGTACTCGGTTTGCGATAAATCGCGCCCTACGCCGTCGCCTCTCCAGTAGGCCAAACCTACGTTTACCATAGCATGTACGTCGCCGTTTTGGGCTCTGGCCATATCTTCCAGAAAGGCGTCTCTTCCAAAGCCCCCCTGATAAACGCTACCGCCTCCTCCGAAAACATAGATCAGCGGCTTCAAAAATTTGAAAATCCACGGAATTACGACGAACATGAGTACTACGAGAAACGCGATACGCATATATATGCGTTGGTATATGGAATGATTGCCTACAATCCACGTTTTTTTCCACGCGTATTCGAGCGCGTTTGAGAAAACCACGCCGCATCCGCACAGCTTTCCATCCTTTATTATGGAATAGGCCATGGCGCTGCATTGCGCGTAGGCAGTAGAGAACATGCCTGCCGGATAACTTACGTGGTATGTTAAGCCGGGATGCAGGGTAGCGCCCTTGTCCGCGTATTTTTGAAGAGTCGCTTCAAAGGATTCGGTCGGCGTATAGATGCTGCTCTGTTCATAGTGCGTAATAACGACTCCTTTAACAGCGCGGTCTAACTGTTTGTTTACTTCGAGCAAAACGAGTTCTTCCACATTTTGCCCGTCAATGTCTATGGGGACAAAGCCGGAACATCCCTGCAGCAGGAAGAGCGCCACTAAGAGCGCTCCTGAAAAGAATCCCGTCCGCCTTGTCCGGCATTTCACACTCGCCCCGTTTTTTAAAATGGTTTCCGCCTCCATTACTCGCCCGTGCTGTTGCATTTGTTTTACATACGTTTCCATTTGTTTGTTTGTTTAATTAATCAGCGGCCGTTCGCCGGCGTTGCTGACGTCTACGAAGTTAGGCAAATATTTTGTTATCCATTATCCCCGAAACAAGGTATTTTCAGGCCGTTACCGTTCCGTATATCCCTGCCGGGAGGGTTGCGGCTCATTTTGCTTCGCGTGTGTGATATTCCGGTTTTATCCTGTATATTTGCTGCCGTTTTCAGTAGATTAAAAAAATTGTTAAGCGTGTTATTAACTAATAAAGAAAGTATGAAGAAGAGTATTATTTTAGCATGCGCCGCCATGCTCCCCCTGTCGTATACGGCAGCCGAAGGTTATCAGGTAAATTCGCAAAGCGCCCGTCAGGCCGGTATGGGGCACGTGGGCGCAGCCATGAAACTGGGCGCCGAAAGTATGCACTTTAATCCGGCCGGACTGGGTTTTTTAGATAAAACGCTGGATTTGTCGGCCGGTATATCCGGCGTGTTTTCCAGCGGCGAATATACAAACGGGGCTTACAGGCACAAGCCGGACAACGGGGCCAGCACGCCCCTTTATTTCTATGCCGGCTTTAAGGTATACGATTTTATGTCGGCCGGCATAAGCGTTACCAATCCATACGGCAGCGCCATGGACTGGGGTAAAAACTGGGCGGGTTCTCATCTTATCCAGGATATTTCGCTCAAATCATTCTCCATTCAGCCTGCGGTAGCCTTTAAGATAGGCGACCGCCTGAGCCTGGGAGCCGGCGTGGCGCTGATGTTTGGCGACTTTTCGTTAAGTCGCGCCCTTATTTCGTCGGACGATCTGGCGGCGGCGGCTGTGGCAAATCCGGGCTTGAAGCCTCTGGCCGATAAATACAGGGATATTACCCCCGTAAGCGCTACGCTGTCGGGCAACGCCGGCGTGCGGGCGGGATTCAACGTTGGGGTTATGTACGACCTGACCGACCGGCTTACGGCGGGCGTTTCGTATCGCTCGGAAGTAAAGATGAAAGTGCCCGAAGGCGCCGCCCTGCTGTCGTACGCCAACGAGGTGGAACTGAGGCCGATACTGGGCGCTATGATTCCTCCGCTGGATCAGGGTACGTTCGAGGCCGAATTGCCCTTGCCTTCCAACCTGCATGTGGGCGTCAGCTACAAACCGGCAGACAGGCTTATTCTTTCGGGCGAGGTTCAGTTTGTGGGCTGGGGCGCTTACAAGGAGCTAAACGTGCAGTTCTGGCAGGAAGGCTTGAAGGGATACAGCCTGACGGCGTCCAAGAATTATAAAAACAGCCGGATCTACCGGATAGGCGGCGAATGGGCGGCCACAGACCGGTTAGACCTTCGGCTGGGCTTTTACCTGGACGAATCGCCCGTTAAAGATGCGTTCTTAAACCCGGAAACGCCCAGCATGAACAAACTGGGTACGACGGCCGGATTCAGTTTCCGTCCGCTAAGCAACCTGTCTGTCGACCTGGCTCTCTCGTATGTTACCGGCTTTGGGCGCGACGGGTCGTATACCGACGTAAGCCCCGTCACCCGGCAGCCCAGAGTGTTTGAAGGGCATTACAAAATTCGCGCCTTCACCCCCTCGATAGGCCTGGCTTATTCTTTTTGAACCGGGCGGCTGTTAAAAAAAAAAGGAGAGCGGGCGCTTGATAACCATCGACGGTTATCAAGCCCCGCTCTCTTTTTCAGGAGGATGCGCCAAAGGTTTACAGCGAATGTATATTGGGGGGATTAACCGGGTTTTTCCCTTCCGGCGTATACAGGTATTCAATCCTTTCGGCATACCGCTTTTCTACCTTGGCGCGGACAACCTTGAGCGAACTGTTCACCAGTCCGTTTTGCTCCGTCCAGGGTTCGGGCAGGATGGCAAAGGTGGCCGGCAACCATCGTTCGGGGAACAGGGCCGACAGGTCTCCCCCTTTTCGGAAGCGGTCTATCTGGTTTTTAACCGTCCGGATGGCCTCTTCCCGGCCTTTTTCCGCCGCCAGGTCTGCCTGCCGGAAGCCGGGCAGCTTTTTGTTTACCGTCAGGATGGCTACCGTGTAGGGACGCTGATTGTTGTAAAGCAACAGTTGCTCCACCGCCGGCAAATGCTCCATCATGGCTTCTTCAATACCTTCGGGACTGTATTTTTCGCCGTCGCTGCTTATCAGCAGGCTTTTAAAGCGTCCCGTCACATACAGAAGTCCCTCCTTTGCATACCCCATATCGCCGGTATGCAGCCATCCGTCTTTTAGCGTTTCGGCCGTAGCCGCCGGATTTTTCCAATATCCGGCCATAACGTTTTCGCCGCGAACTACAATTTCTCCCTTTTCGCCGTCGGGCTGTTCCTTTCCGCCGGCGTCGCAAATTTTAAGGTCGAGCGGCTGCACCGGCGTTCCGCTGCTGCCAAACAAATGGCGGCGCGGGCCGTTGGTAGAAATAACCGGCGTAGCCTCGCTGAGTCCATACCCCTGATACATGGGCATGCCGATGGCATAATAGAATTTCTGAAGGTCTTTGTCCAGTAAAGCGCCCCCGCCAATAAAGAAACGAAGTTCTCCCCCAAAATTCCGCCGTACGCCGGCAAACAGTATTTTATCAAAAAGAGCCACCAGCGGTTTCAGTAAAAAACGCCATCCGGCGCCCTTGTCATCCCCTCCGGCGCCATTATACGCGCAGGCCGTCTTCAGCGCAAAATCAAACAGCGCCTCGACAGCCTTGCCCTTTGCCTGTACGCCCTGCTCTATGTTTTTCTTGAAGCTTTTGGCCAGCGCCGGCACGCTCAGTATCAGGTACGGCTTTACTTCCTTAATATTTACCGGTATGTTTTTCAATGTCTGCATCGGCGTACTGCCCGTCTGCACGGTAGCTACCGAAGCGCCTTTGTACATAAATATATAAAAGCCTACCACATGCGCAAAGCAATGATCGAGCGGCAGAATAATAAAGGTTCTCCAGCTTTGGTCTATATCTATGCAGCTCAGCGACTGTTCTACGTTGGCGGTATAATTACGGTGCGTAAGGATAACGCCTTTCGGGTCGGCCGTCGTTCCCGACGTATAGGTGATGGTAGCATAATCGTCGTTTTGCAGGGATTGTCCAATGGCCAGAAATTCTTCCAGCGGCGTTTTCCGGAGATAATCCTCCCCCATTCCGTTAACTTCGCCCATAAAGACCTCTTTTTCTTCATACGCCGGCTGTTCGTCCATAACAATGATTTGCCTGACGAAGGGCAGGCGGTCGATAATTGAACGAATCTTCTTTACTTGCCGCCCCGAAACCAGGATATACTTTACCTCGGCATGCTGAAGCCGAAACAGCAGGTCGGTCGCTTCTTCCAGCTTAACAGATAACGGCACGTTTGTAGCCCCGGCGTAAAACATAGCCAGTTCTCCCACAATCCAGGCATTGCGGCCTTCGCTCAAAAGCGCCATATTATCGCCCTTCTCTACGCCCAGCGCTACCAGGCCGGCTCCCAGCGTATAAACAAGTTTTTGTACCTGCGCATACGTTGCAGGTTCAAACCTGTCTTTCGTTTTTTCCAGCAAAAACGTATTAGCGGGATACTGTTTTACCGAATTTTCAAAAAAATCTACAATTGTTTTCTTCATAACTGCTATAATTATTTATACGGATGCACGAATTTCTTCTACTAAGGCGTAGGCTGCGCCCACCGTTTGAACGTCTTTAATCAGGATGCTTCGTTTGCCATTCTGTTCGCGTAAATTACACCTTCGGGGATATTTCTGCACAAAGGCAAGTAATTTGTCAAACGCTTCGCTTTGATAGTACGGGTTATCCGGGTTTGAAAGCAGGAAAAGGCTCATTCGCTCTTTCTTTAACACCACCTTTTCAATACCCAATTCTTTGGTCAACCGGCGAAGCCTCACAATACGGATCAATTCCTTTCCTTCTTCGGGTATTTTGCCAAAGCGATCTTCCAGTCTGCCGGTAAAAGAAAGGATATCCCGTTCGTCTTCCATTTTATCCAGTTCGCGGTAAAGAGACACGCGCTCCGAATCATTCGGTATATAAGCCGGCGGAAACATCAGCTCCAAATCGCTTTCGATAAAGGTTTCCCGCACAAAGTTATCACCTGCCGGGCGCTTCGTTTCGTTGTCGCCGGTCTTGTATAAATGTTTAAACTCGTCGTTTTTCAACTCGTCCACAGCCTCTTCCAGTATTTTCTGATAGGTTTCATAACCCAAATCAGCAATAAAGCCGCTCTGCTCAGCGCCCAGCAAATTACCCGCGCCGCGAATATCAAGGTCTTGCATGGCAATATAAATACCGCTCCCCAGCTCGGAAAAGTTTTCTATGGCCCGCAGCCGCCTCCGGGCTTCCTGGTTCAACGTGGCAAAAGGCGGAGATAATAAATAACAGAAAGCCTTCCGGTTACTTCTTCCTACCCGGCCTCTCAACTGGTGCAAGTCGGAAAGTCCAAACTGCTGGGCGTTATTAATTATAATCGTATTGGCATTCGGAACGTCAATTCCGTTCTCTACAATACTTGTAGCAATCAGCACGTCATATTCATAGTTGATAAAATCGAGCAGTATCTTTTCTAATTTATCAGGCTCCATTTGCCCGTGTCCCACGCAAATCCGGGCGTCGGGCGTTTCGCGTTTAACCAGCTTTTCTATTTCATAAATATTCTGTACCCGGTTATTGATAAAGAAAACCTGCCCGTTGCGGCTCATTTCAAAATGTATCGCTTCGCGGATAATATCCGGGTTGAACCGCTCGACTTCCGTCTGTACCGGATACCGGTTGGGCGGCGGCGTATTGATATTACTCAAATCGCGCGCGCCCATTAACGAAAATTGAAGCGTACGTGGAATCGGCGTGGCCGTCATCGTAAGGGTATCTACATTTGCCTTCAGAAGGCGTAATTTTTCTTTAACCGATACGCCGAATTTCTGCTCTTCATCTATAATTAGCAGGCCAATATCTTTAAATTGCACGTCTTTGCTTACAATGCGGTGAGTGCCTATTAATATATCCGTTTTCCCCTCCCTTGTTTGGGCCAGCGCTTCTTTTATCTGCGCGGCGCTACGGGCGCGGCTGATATAATTAATTGTACAGGGAAAATCCTTCAACCGTTCCGAGAATGTTTGATAATGCTGAAACGCCAGCACGGTGGTAGGTACCAGCACGGCTACCTGTTTATTATCGGCCACCGCTTTAAAGGCGGCGCGAATGGCAATTTCCGTTTTCCCAAATCCCACGTCGCCGCAAATAAGCCTGTCCATCGGACGCACATTTTCCATATCCGCTTTCACCTCCTCGGTAGCTTTCATCTGGTCGGGCGTATCTTCATAAATAAAACTAACCTCCAGCTCGTGCTGCATAAAACTATCGGGAGCAAACGAAAACCCTTTCTCCTGCCTCCGTTTAGCATACAGGCTAATTAAGTCGCGGGCAATATCCTTCACCTTTTTCTTGGTCCGCTCTTTCATCCGTTCCCAGGCGCCCGTTCCCAGTTTACTCAGTTTAGGCGCTTCGCCGCTATCTTTTCCTTTATATTTAGAGAGTTTATGCAGCGAATGGATACTCACAAAAATAACGTCGTTGTTCTGGTAAATAAGTTTTACCACTTCCTGCATTTTGCCATTCGCTTCGGTGCGTACCAATCCGCCAAATTGCCCTACGCCATGGTCTATATGCACAATATAATCGCCGTTTGCAAACTGGTTGAGTTCTTTCAGCGAAAGCGTTAACTTGCCGCTTCGCGCTTTATCGCTTTTTAAATTGAATTTATGAAAACGGTCGAACAACTGGTGATCGGTAAAATAACAAACGCGCAAGGTATCATCCGAAAAACCTTCGTGAATCGTTTTATTTACGGCCGTAAACGGAATATCCTCTTTTCTGTCTTCAAATATATGGCGGATGCGCGTAGCCTGCTTTTCTACGTCGCTCAATATATAAATGGCATATCCCTCCTTCAAACGGCTGTGGAACGACTTGCTTACAAGTTCAAAATTCTTATGATACACCGGTTGCAGGCTGGTATGAAAAGATAGCGTAACAGTCGGCCCGGCAGGGTATTTACCGAAACTGATACGCCGGAAATTTACTGCCGGACGAATAAAATCGTCTCCCGTAATAAGCTTCGCACGCATATCGTCTCTGTCGGCAAAAGATTCTTCATCCCCTGTAACAGGTTCTTCGTTCCATATACTGTCTATGCGTTCTTTACACCAGGCCAGGTCGCGCGTTACCAGCACGGTTTGCCCGGATACCGACCCTAACAGCGACGTATCGGGACGGTTTGTTTTACTTATTCTCGGAACAATATGAATGCTGTTAAATTTCTCTTTGGACAGTTGCGTCTCTACGTCAAACGACCGTATCGTTTCCACTTCATTGCCAAAGAAATCGATACGATACGGAAATTCATACGAAAAGGAGAAGACGTCAAGGATACTTCCGCGCATTGCATACTGTCCGGGTTCGTATACATAGTCTACATGTTCAAAATCATATTCGTCTAATACGTCGGAAACAAACAGGTTATCGAGTTTCTCGCCCGTATGGATTTTCAGCGTATTTTCTTTCAGCGCTTCCTGCGAGATTACCTTTTCGGCAATGGCGTCAGGATACGTAACGATTATATAAGGCGTCTCCCTGTCTTGCAGCATACTGAGAACCTCTGTCCGCAGTATTTCATTTGCGGGGTCTGTATGGCCATATTTAATAGTCCGCCGGTAGGCCGAAGGGAAAAAGTATATATTTTCGTGGCTCGTTAGCTGCATCAAGTCATGATAAAAATAGCCGGCGTCTTCCAGATCGTCCAGTATGCAGACAAACTGCCCTCCCCGTCCGGTAAAACAGGAAGCGATGAGCAGGGCCGGGCTTGAACCGCGTAAACCTTCCAGAAATATACTGCGTGCAGAAGGGTTGTTAAGAGCAGAGCCCAACGCCGTTACCTGCGGATGGGCTGTATAAAGCGTAAGCAAATTGTGTATGTCCAAAGTGTTAAGATGTTTATGCAAAGGTAGGTTTTTGTATAAAATAGCACAAACGGAATATCTTAAATCGATTAAAATATCTACCTTTGGCTATTCAATCTGACAAAATAAGAGTTTTTTATGCCTGATAGTATTGTAATTATTCCCACCTATAACGAAAAAGAAAATATTGAAAATATTATCCGAAGGGTGTTCGGTTTGTCTAAAATATTCAATATCCTGATTATAGACGACGGCTCTCCCGACGGGACGGCTGCTATTGTAAAACGTTTGCAGGCCGAATTTGCGGAGCGGCTTTTTCTTGTTGAAAGAGAAGGTAAACAGGGGTTGGGAACAGCCTATATATGCGGTTTCAACTGGTGTATCGAACGTAAATACGATTATATATTTGAAATGGACGCCGACTTTAGCCACAATCCCAACGACTTGCTCCATTTATACGCCGCCTGTACGGAGAAGGGAGGCGATGTGGCTATCGGTTCAAGGTACGTAGACGGCGTAAATGTGGTGAACTGGCCGTTAGGGAGGGTGTTAATGTCTTATTTTGCTTCTGTTTACGTACGGATTATTACCGGGATGAAGGTGCAGGACACAACAGCCGGTTTTGTATGTTACCGGCGCGAAGTACTTGAAACGATCGGTTTGGACCGGATTCATTTTAAGGGATATGCTTTCCAGATAGAAATGAAGTTTACCGCATTTAAATACGGGTTTAAACTGATAGAAGTACCTATTATATTTGTTAATCGCGTATTAGGCGTTTCTAAAATGAATTCGTCCATATTCGGGGAGGCTTTGTTTGGCGTGTTAAAACTGAAATGGTGGAGCTTTTTCTTTACATATCCCCGTAAAAAGAAATCTAATGAAGAAAACGGTTATTAAAAACGCCCGTATTATTAACGAAGGGCGTTCATTTACAGGTTCCGTATGCATTGAAGGCGATAAAATTGCAACTGTTTACGAAGGGGATCTGCCCCGGCAATTTATAGACGGCGAAGTAGTTGACGCCACAGGTAAATGGCTTCTGCCCGGCGTAATTGACGACCAGGTACACTTTCGCGAACCGGGACTTACGCATAAGGGCGATATCTCCAGCGAAAGTTGTGCAGCGGTAGCCGGCGGCGTAACCACCTTTATGGATATGCCGAATACAAAGCCCCAAACAACTACCATCGATCATTTAAACCGGAAACTGGAACGAGGCGCGGAAGTATCCGTAGCCAATTACTCTTTCTTTTTTGGAGGAACAAACAATAATATAAAGGAAATAAACAAATTAGATAAAACAAGAGTTCCGGGGCTGAAATTGTTTCTGGGGTCTTCTACCGGCAATATGCTGGTAGATAAAAAAGAAACGCTTGAACAGATCTTTGGCGAGACAGACTTGCTGATAGCCGTCCATGCCGAAAAAGAAGATATTATTAAACGAAATATAAATTATTACGCCAATCTGTATGGCGAAAACCTGGATATCGCCTTCCACAGTAAAATACGAAGCGAGGAAGCTTGCTATGTTTCCTCGTCGGAGGCTGTGGAATTAGCGGAGCGCTTCCATGCGCGCCTTCATATCTTACACCTTTCCACGGCAAAGGAATTATCCTTGTTGAATGGCAATATCCCTTTATCCGACAAGAGAATAACCGGAGAGGTATGCGTGCATCACTTATGGTTTGCCGACGAAGATTATGCAACGCTCGGAAACCGTATCAAGTGGAATCCGGCCATAAAAACCACCCATGATCGCAAGGCTTTGCGCGAAGCTGTGAATAACCATACCATCGACATTGTAGCAACCGACCATGCCCCTCACCTGCTTGCCGAAAAAGAAGGTGATTGCCTGACTGCCGCATCCGGCGGACCGCTTATTCAACATTCATTGACAGCTATGCTTGAAATGGCTGCCGAAGGTATCTTTACCTGCGAAAGAGTGGCGGAAAAAATGGCTCATTTACCGGCCGAATTATTCCGTATAGACCGGCGCGGCTTTATTCGTCCCGGTTATTATGCCGACCTTGTACTTGTAGATCCCGGAACGGGGCAGACTGTTACAAAAGACAACATTCTTTATAAATGCGGCTGGTCGCCCTTTGAAGGGCATACCTTCCGGCATACGGTATGGAAAACGTATGTAAACGGACAATTGGCCTACGACAACGGGCAAATAAATAAAAACGTCCGCGGTATGGAAGTAGCATACCATTGAGATTGACGCCGGCCGTAAGGAGGCGGGTTTATTTTGCTTCTTCTTTTTCTTCTTTCCTTCCGCTTACCTTTTCGTCCATATAGGCAGAGGGCGACATGCCAAAATAAGCGTTAAAGCTGCTGCTAAAATAAGAAGGCGTGCTGTATCCTACTTTATATCCCACTTCCGAAATACTTAATTTACCGGTGCCAAGTAAATAAGCAGCCTGTTTCATCCGAATCATTTTAATAAATTCTACGGGCGTTTGTCCGGTTAGCGCTTTTAATTTGCGGTGTAAATGCGTTCGGCTTAACCCTAATTTTTTACTCATCTCTTCTACGCTTAACCCCGAATTTTCCATATTGCCGCGCACATAGTCTATCGCGTTTTGCAGCAGGCGTTCATCCACGCTTGTAAGCGTTATTTCCTGCGCGTTCATGTTGATGGATTTACTGAACCGTTCTTTCATCTTATTCCGAAGCTCTACTAATTTCTCGATACGGATTTTCAGATGCCTTGTATAAAATGGTTTGGCAATGTAGCTGTCTGCTCCTGTTTCCAGCCCTTCCATACGGCGCTCCATACTCCCTTGCGCCGTAAGAATTATAACCGGGATATGGCTGGTAGCAGGCTCTTCCTTTAGTATGCGGCAAAGCTCAAACCCGTTTAATTCCGGCATCATTACGTCTGTAATAATCAGGTCGGGCATTATTTTCCGGGCTTTTTCCAGCCCTTTTTTACCATCCGGGGCTTCCTCTACCTGATATTGACCGGCTAATTCCTGCCGGATATAAGTACGCATATCTGCATCATCTTCTACAAGTAAGACGACGGGGCGATTGGAACCGTCTTTGTTTTCTTTTTCAAACGCCGCTCCGGGTATGGATTCTTTTACCGGTTGGGGCTTGTCGGACGGATTACCGGCGCTGATGCGTCCGGCGTTTTTTCTTTCCGGCAGTTCGCTGCTCTGTATGATTTCGCCGGGCAAGAAATGACTGTTTCCCGACAAAATAACAACGCTGAACGTACTGCCGGCATTTGGCTCGCTGTCTACTAAAATTTGCCCTCCATGTAATTCAACCATCGTTTTTGTCA
>JAIRYL010000163.1 GCA_031267775.1 Tannerellaceae bacterium | reverse complement strand
AATGATCGGCTCTGCGATTTTGATAATCAATATAATACGCATGCTCCCACACGTCAAATCCAAGAATTGGGATCAAACCTTTCGTTACCGGATTTCCCGCATTCGGTTCTTTGATAATCGAAAGCTTCCCGTCTTTATCTTTTGCCAGCCAAACCCAACCGGAACCAAACAACCCTGTTCCCGCAGCTTCAAACTCTTTCTGGAAATTTTCAAACGATCCCCATGCGGCGCCGATCGCAACAGCCAGTTCACCCAAAGGCTTTCCTCCTCCATGCGGAGAAAACTGGGTAAAATATAAATTATGATTTAACGCCTGGCCGGCATTATTAAAAATTCCGCCATCCGATTCCTTAACAATCGTTGAAAGGTCTGCGCCTGCAAACCGAGTACCCTCTATAAGATTATTCAGATTGTTTACATACGCCCGAAGATGCTTGCCATGATGAAGCTCCATCGTTTGTTTACTGATTACAGGGGCTAGCGCGCCTGTCTCATAAGGCAATTCCACTAATTCAAATTTCATAAGATCTCCTTTTTAATTTAACTCTTGATTCATGTAAATAAGCGAAAAGATGCTTGATAACATTGTCAACATAACATCTTTTCCTTTCTATTCGTTTGTATTCTCTCAGAATCTTCTCTACTCTACAAACAAATATAAGCATACTTTTGTTCATTACTTTCGAAAAATATTTATTCCATCTTTATTTTTTGTATATCTTCATGCAGAATAAGTTCAAATTAGTTCCTATTTTTGTGCCCGCAAATCATTTATTTAGTAATTAGTTAAATATATTCGTAGATGACAAAGAAAGTTGGAAATTTAATTCCAAACACCTTTTTTATAACAAAGGGAAGCGGCGAATCTGATTTGGAAAAACATGCAGGCTCCTATCACATGGCTCTTTACGACGCCGGTATATCAGACT
This sequence comes from Tannerellaceae bacterium, assembly GCA_031267775.1. Classification (GTDB taxonomy): domain Bacteria; phylum Bacteroidota; class Bacteroidia; order Bacteroidales; family Tannerellaceae; genus DFXE01. The sequence goes on along the minus strand of JAIRYL010000163.1, from coordinate 1,790 downwards.
TTAATATCATGACATATTCGTCTGTCATTCCGGCTACGGCGCATTTAGCTACGATGGATGAAATCGATCTTCCTCCATTTGGCTCGGAATTGAAAACCATTATGGCCATGTCTCACGGATATCAGGACGAATTTGTTTCTGCCGGCGTGGTATATGCCTGGATGTATAAAGACGAAAATTTTGACGAAAAAGTAGGCGGCCTGGTTTGCGAAGTTAGCGGACGTTACCGCATTGAAGAACTTGAATCCCGACTCATTCGCGTTATTAATGATCTTCATCAAAATACGTACGACGATTATTATCTGGGCGAATTAAACTTTATTACGGAAGGTATTACAATAGAAAAAAGATATGGAACAGCCATTGCCGCTCTTTGTTTCATAGATTTTCTCGTTCCGGAAATGGAAGAAAAATAAAGAATACCGCCGTTGGCGCTTACAAAACCCGCCGGGAAGTTGGCAGAATAGCAAGATACGCCTCCCCCAACCCGCCGGGTTGAATATAAATAGCCCCGTTTAGCGTCCCATCATCCTTCGGCCTGAAAATACGTACATACTTCGGTATGCGCGCATTTTCAGGCTTTGTTTTGTAAAAAATATCTCCCATACATTTGGATGGTTTATTTTCGACAGAGCCTGAAAATGAACTCTCTGAGAATTGAATGTTGGAAATCAGCCCGGATAATCTCTCCCTAAAGTCCCCCCAAAGTCCCTAATGTCCCTGACGCTTTGAAACAGTTCAGCTTTCAGCTATCAAAAAAGCGGCTTTCGGGGAGAACCTGTGCATAAGAAAAAAACTTATAGTTTCTGAAATAATTCTTTAACAACATTTAGGTTGCTTTGCGAACATTCTGAAAAATAATATTAATAATTAATGACTAAGAAATGAAAAGGAAAAAATTAATGCTGCTATTCTTTTTATGTGTTTGTACGGCGATGCGCGCGCAAACCGATCTGCCGGAGATAAAGGGAATAATTACGTCGAATAAAGAGATTCTAATGGGTGCGCCTGTGCGAATTACAGACGAAAGTACCGGAACTTCGGACGGAACGGTTACTGATGAAAATGGAGAATATGTATTAAAAAACCTGAAACCAAATAACCCGTACACAATATGGGTAACGTATGTAGGGTGTACGGAATTTGTAAAGAAAAATATCCTTGTCGGTAGCGAGGAGTCGTACCTGTTGAATGTAGACCTGAAGAGTTCGGCCGAACTGGGCGAAGTAGTCGTAACGGCTATGGGAATAAAGAAAGAAGCAAGGCGACTGGGTTACTCGGTGCAGGAAGTCAAGGGAGCAGACGTTAACAAGGTAAGAGATTCAAACCCCGTAAACGCGCTGGCCGGGAAAATTGCCGGGCTTTCCATCGGGGCGAGTACGGAACTGATGGGACGTCCTGAAATTGTGCTTCGCGGAAGCAAAGATTTGTTGTTTGTAGTAGACGGCGTTCCTATCAATTCGGATACATGGAACCTTAGTCCGGACGATATAGAGAGTTACTCCATTCTGAAAGGGCCCAATGCCGCCGCATTATATGGGTCGAGAGGTATCAACGGAGCGGTGGTGATCACTACTAAAAAAGGATTAAGGCCCGGAGGAGAATCGGCAGGAAAAGACTGGATAATAGAAATAAACAGCGCTACTCAACTGGACGGCAGCTTTGTTACCTTGCCCGAAAGCCAATACGAATACGGACGCGGAACCGGATTCCGTTATAGCTACGGAGATGTTTTATACGACAATACGCAGCGCTTGCCCGAATGGGGGCCGCGTTTTGAGGGGCAACCG
>JAIRYL010000085.1 GCA_031267775.1 Tannerellaceae bacterium | reverse complement strand
TTCAAAGAATAACAAACAAATATACGGGATAAAAGGATGAATCGTACAGGCGGACAAAAAGAAAACAAATTATAAGCTGCCAAAATAGAATTGGTAATAAAATTTGCTTATTGTTGAGAAAGTATATTTATTTGCATATCAATAATTACTTAAAAACAATTGTAACATGAAAAAGAACTTTGGAATTGCGCTTGTTTCCTTACTAACGTTCATCATTGTTCCGGTTAATGCGCAAATTAATTTCGGAATAAAGGGAGGCGTAAATATTTCGTCGGTACATTTTAACAAAGACATTGCCAACTCAGACAATATCACAGGTTTTAATATCGGTCCGATGATCGAGATTATGGTTCCTTATGTAGGAGTAGGGGTAGACGCCGCCGTTCTGTACTCCCAGAAAGGGATGAAAAACGTGTCCGGCATTTCCTATCTGTCCAGCGCTTCATCGTACATGCCCAACGCCTCGTCGGCGTCGAATAACGGAAACTTAACCACCGATTATATCGATGTGCCCGTTAATTTTAAATGGAAGTTTGGCCTTCCCGTGCTAAAAGGTTACCTGGCGGCAGGCCCCTATCTTGGTTTTAAAGTAGGCGGAGATAAAATATGGAACATACCGGGCAACGTAAATGCTCAGATTGAAACGCAATCGTTTGCCGCCGGATTAAATTTTGGATTGGGCGTAGAAGTACTCAGGCATCTTCAGGTAGGGTTTAATTATGAATTGGGGTTGACCAATAATTACAGCGGCGTAAGAGACGGCATAAGCGGAGGCATAATAGGCGGCACAGACGGTAAGGAACTGTTTGAAGGTAAACACCGCGGGTGGACTATCTCGGCGGCTATCCTGTTCTGATCCAGCTATGAAGTATGCCGACGTAATTCTCCCCTTGCCGCTGGAAAATTATTATACCTACAGTATCCCCCCCGATTTGGAAAAAGCGGTTGCGCCGGGTTGCCGCGTACTGGTTCATTTTGGAAAAAAAAAGTATTATACCGGCATTGTTATGCTGGTGCACGAGCGAAGCCCCGCCGCCGGCCTGGAACTGAAAGAGATATACGCCCTGCTGGATACGGCCCCTGTTCTCAGGCGGCCGCAACTGCAATTTTGGCGGTGGATTGCCTTTTATTACGTATGCAAGCTGGCCGACGTTTATAAAGCCGCCGTACCTGCAGGGCTGAAATTAGAGAGCGAAACGGTAGTGGAACTGAACGAATTGTTTGAAGCAGACGCTCCCCTGCGACAGAATGAGCAGTTGGTATTAGACGTACTGCATACAAAACCTAAATTTACCGTTTCCGAACTGGAAAAGAAAACCGGTTTGCGAAACGTTGTTTCTGTTATAACATCCCTTATGAGGCGCGGAGCCATACGGATAAACGAAGAAATGAAACGGGGCTTTACGCCTAAAATGCAAACGTTTATCCGTTTGACTGCGCCGTATCATGACGAATTAAAACGGCGCGACGCTTTTTCAGAACTGAAACGGGCGCCTAAACAGGAAGCCTTATTGCTCCGTTACCTGGACGTCAGCCATGCCTTACACCCTTCGCTGGCGCAGGAACTGAGCAAAAAAGAGCTGATAGACAAGAGCGGCTTTAATTTGTCTATACTGGATGCGCTTATAAAGCGCGGAATCCTTGAAAGCTACGAAAAAGAAACAGGCCGGTTGCAGGTATCTGTTTGCCGGCTGCAAGCGCTTGCCCCGCTAACCGGCGAACAGAAGAAAGCGTATCGCGAAATTCACGACGCCTTCAAAACCAAAGACGTGTGTTTGCTGCAAGACGCCATGCACGGCGGGAAAACAGAGGTGTACGCTCATTTAATAGACGAAGCGCTCAGGCAGGGACGGCAGGTTCTTTATCTTTTACCCGAAATAGCCATAACCGCTCAGATAACCGAACGGCTGGCAAAGCTGTTTGGCAATAAACTGTTGGCGTATCATTCTAAATTTTCTGATAACGAACGGGTTGAAGTTTGGAACAAACTGCTTCGCGAGAACGTTCCCATGCTTGTTCTTGGCGTACGGTCTTCACTTTTTCTGCCCTTTGGCAATTTAGGACTGATCATTGTAGACGAAGAGCACGAAAATACGTACAAGCAGCAAGAGCCCGCCCCCCGGTATCATGCCCGCAGCGCCGCCATTATGCTGGCAAATATGCATGGCGGAAAAACCCTGTTGGGATCGGCTACTCCCTCAATCGATTCGTATTATAATGCAACCACCGGTAAATACGGATGGGTAGAACTCAATGCCCGCCTGGAAGATCGCCCGGCGCCCGAAATAATTGCCGTAGACATTAAAGAGCTGAAACGGAAGAAAATAATGAAAGACACGCTCTTTTCGCCACTGTTAATCCGGGAGATGCATGCGGCGCTTGAAAAGGGAGAACAATGTATCCTCTTCCAGAATCGCCGCGGATTTGCTCCCGTAGTAGAGTGCCGAAAGTGCGGATGGACGCCTCGCTGCATGAATTGCGACGTAAGCCTGACGTATCATAAACATCCCGCCCGGCTTGAATGTCATTATTGCGGATACAGGGAAGCATTGCCCGGACAATGCGCTCAATGCCAAAGCGCCGAACTGAAGATGGCGGGTTTTGGCACGGAGAAGGTAGAAGAAGAAGTAGCGCATCTGTTCCCTGCCGCCAAAGCAGGACGGCTGGATGTTGATTCGGCCAAAACCCGGAACGCATACGGGCAGATCTTATCCGATTTTGACAAAGGGAAAACGCACATATTAATCGGAACGCAAATGCTTTCAAGAGGGCTGGACTTTGCCAGCGTAGGGGTAGTAGGGATTCTTAACGCCGACAGTTTGATGAACTATCCCGATTTTCGCGCGCACGAACGGGCTTTTCAGTTGATGGCGCAGCTTGGCGCACATACCGCAGGAAGGGATAAACGGGGCACGGTAATCCTGCAGACCTCGCAACCCGAACACCCCCTGATCCGCATGGTGCAGCAAGGGGCTTATAAAGAGATGGCGAGCCTTCAGCTTGGCGAGCGGAGCATGTTTCATTATCCGCCTTATTACCGGCTGATAGCCGTAACGCTCCGCAGCCGCAACGAATCCGTTCTGGAAGAAGCCTCGGCGCTGCATGCCGGCGCGTTACGCGCCCGGCTGGGCGAGCGGGCGCTGGGGCCGGTTACCCCGCCGGTTACAAGAGTGCAGACGCTTCACATCCGAAAAATCCTCCTCAAGATAGAAACCGCCGTCGCCATCGCCCCCATACGCCAAATAATAGAAAGTATCCATGCCGACATGCAAAAACACCCCTCATTTAAACAACTGCTGGTTCACTACGACGTAGACCCGGTATAGCAGAAATCCGTCCCCCCGCGGCTACCGCTTTGCAGCGGCGCTGGTAAACTCTACCACCTGCGCGGTAACCGTCACTCTTTTTCTAAAGCCAATCAGAAAAGAAGTCGTATGTTCTTCCACCACTTCGTTTACCAAAGCGCGCGGCTTCCCAATCATATCGGCCTGCTGAAGTATTTGCGCTTTAGCGTCGGCAATCATGGAACTTTTCGACATACCGCCGATCCCCAAAATATAAATAGCTTCCGAAGTACCCTGAACGGCCGAAACAACGCGGAAATTCCGTTCCGACAGCACCACTTGCGTATTGTTTCCATTCAAATTCCGCGTCAGTCCGTTATGGAATCCGCAACCGGTAAATAAAAGAGACAGGAGAAAGAGTAAATAAATAGTTTTCATGAAAGTAAGAATTTAAAGTTATTCGTATTAAACAGCGCAAATATACAGGATAAAACGACTTCCACACGCCTCCGCCGGATAAAAATCAACGCCCCCCCCTTGATTTAATGGAGAACTTACTGAATGAAGAATGAAAAATGAAAAATGAAGAATGAAGAATGAAAAAAGCAGAAGGCAGAATTTGCAAATGGATCAGACGCTTCTTGCATGGGGAGAATGATTGATGCAGCCTTTTTTTCGTCCGATTTATTTTTCAGGTTCGTTAGTTAAAACTATGCACTTTAGTGCAAGGCTTTAGCTTCTATAAATCTCAAAAGTTATACATTTGCTTTATGGAACAGCGTCAAGGGAGTCATAATGTAAATAGTCTTCAAGTGCATTTGGTATGGATAACCAAATATCGTTATCATGTACTTACGGGTGATATACAATTGCGTTGTCGTGATATACTTCGTCAAGTATGTAATTCTTTGGATATAAATATACTGAAAGGAGTGTTAAGTAAGGATCATATTCATCTTCACATAAGCTATCCACCTCAAATGAGTATAAGTGAGACAGTAAAGCGTCTGAAGGGTCGTAGTTCCCGCTTGTTATTGCAGGAGTTTCCGGAATTGAGACGTCGCTATTGGGGCAATCACTTTTGGGGAATAGGTTATGGTTGTTGGAGTACTGGTCAGATAACAGAAGATGTCTTGGAAGCATACTTGAATCATCACAAGGATAGTCCGAACTCGGATGAGAATTTCATTCTCGAATAGTTTAAATGAACTTTAGTTTAGTTTTTAAATCGACTTTAGTCGAAACTCAAATGAATTATATTCACCCCTAACCTATGGATTTTCAATCCATAGTAGTTGAGTTT